>DAOOQY010000007.1:0-3214 GCA_035389025.1 Verrucomicrobiota bacterium | reverse complement strand
GCCCATTTGCCCAAACCGGGCGCGCGCCGGCACGCGATGACCATCTGAAGGACCATTCGCCCCCATGTCAACATCCCCATCTGCTCGGCATCGCGTTGCGCGCTCGCCACGGGCCAGTAGTACCTGTAGCGCTGGCGCATCACTCGTTAGCCTCCGCCCCATGATCCGTGTTCATCCGCGCTCATCCGCGGCTGTCTGGCTGCGGCTCTGCCTCCTTGGGTTCCTTGCGCTCCTGTGCGCCCAGGCCTTGGCCGCGTCGAGGCCGAACATCGTTCTCATACTCATTGACGACATGGGCTGGGGCGACTTCTCGTGCTTCGGCAACCGGGACGCGAGCACGCCCCAAGTGGACCGGCTGGCCGCCGAGGGAATCCGCTTCACCCAGTTCTATGTCAACGCCCCCATCTGCTCGCCGTCGCGCTGCGCAGTCGCCACAGGACAGTACCCGCAGCGCTGGCGCATCACGTCGTACCTGAGCAACCGGGCCGACAACGACCGCCGCGGCATGGCCCAATGGCTTGATCCGAAGGCGCCGGTCCTCGCGCGCATCCTCCAACAACACGGCTACGCCACCGGTCACTTCGGCAAATGGCATCTGGGCGGTCAGCGCGACGTGGACGATGCCCCGCCGATCGGCGAATACGGTTTCGACGAAACACTCACCAACTTCGAGGGCATGGGCGCGAAGCTTCTCCCGCTCACCCTCAAGCCCGGCGACACCCAGCCCGGTCGCATCTGGGCCGACGCCGAACGCCTCGGCGGCCCTGCGACCTGGATGCAGCGTTCGGAGATCACCGGCGGCTTCGTCAATGCCGCCCTCGATTTCATCAACCGAGCGGTGGCGGACGGAAAACCGTTCTACATCAATCTCTGGCCCGACGATGTCCATTCGCCGTACTGGCCGCCCGTGGCGAAATGGGGGGACGGCAGCAAACGCCGTCTCTACCTTGCCGTGCTCGAGGAAATGGACCGGCAATTCGGACGTCTCTTCGACCACATCCGCAACACGCCGGCGCTGCGCGACAACACGCTCGTCCTCGTCTGCTCCGACAACGGCCCGGAGGCGGGCGCCGGCAGCGCGGGTCCGTTTCGCGGCGGCAAGGCCACGCTTTACGAGGGCGGGACGCGATCGCCGCTTGTGGTTTGGGGGCCGGGTCTGGTGGCGCAGGACAAGGCCGGCACGCGCAACGAAACCTCGGTCTTTGCCGCCTTCGATCTGCCGCCTTCACTGCTGTCCGTCGCCGGAATCGCCGCGCCCGCCGATGTCGCATTTGATGGCGAGAACGTCGCCCCGGTCCTGCTAGGCCAAAGCGCCGCCTCGCGCACCGCCCCGCTGTTCTGGCGCCGTCCGCCCGACCGCAAGAGGGCCTATGGACCCGGTCCGCTGCCCGACCTCTCGATGCGCGAGGGCAATTGGAAGCTGCTCTGCGAGTATGACGGCACGCGACCGCAGCTCTACGACCTTGCCGCGGACCCCGGTGAATCGGTCAACCGCGCCCCGGAACAACCCGAGTTGGTCGCCCAACTCAGCCGCAAGCTGCTCGGATGGAATAAAACGATGCCGCCGGACACCGGCCCTGCCCTCGCCGCGGGCAAGCCCAACGTCCTCTTCATTGCCATCGACGATCAGAACGACTGGATCGGGCATCTCCGCGGACATCCGATGGCCAAGACGCCGCATCTGGACAGCCTCGCCGCGCGCGGCACGACCTTTCTCAACGCCCATTGCCAGTCCCCGCTCTGCAATCCGTCGCGCACCAGCCTCATGCTCGGTTTGCGCCCGACAACGACCGGCATCTACGGCCTTGCGCCCGCCTTTCGCACGCTGCCGGAATGGAAGGACCGCGTGACACTCCCACAGCATTTTGCCGCGCACGGCTACCGGACCGCCGCCACGGGGAAGATCTTCCACGGCGGCACCGACGCCGGGGCGGGAAAGGCGAACGCGGCGGACGCAACCGGGCGCGCGCCCGAGTTCCATGTCACCGCCCCATATGGCGGCGTGGGCTCGCGTCCGCCAAAGAAGCTCATCCCGCCCACGCCCATGGGCAATCATCCGCTCATGGATTGGGGCGTCTGGCCGCTCGACAACGACGACACGACCAAAGGCGATTACCAGGTTGCCTCGTGGACCGTCGAACAGATCCGGACGGCGCCGAAGGACCGCCCGTTTTTCATCGCCGCCGGCTTCTTCCTGCCGCATGTGCCGTGTTATGCCACGCAGAAGTGGTTTGATCTCTACCCGGACGACGACAGCGTGCTGCCGCGCATCCTCGAAGGCGATCGCGAGGACACGCCGCGCTTCTCGTGGTACCTCCACTGGGAACTGCCCGAGCCGCGGCTCAAATGGGTCAAGGAAAACAACCAATGGCGCAATCTGGTCCGCAGCTACCTCGCCTGCACCAGCTTCGTCGATGCGCAGATCGGGCGGCTGCTGGCCGCCCTCGAAGACTCCGACCAGGCCGGCAACACTATCGTCGTCGTATGGGGCGACAACGGCTGGCATCTCGGCGAGAAGGGCATCACCGGCAAGAACACCCTTTGGGACGAGAGCACGCGCGTCCCGCTCGTCTTCGCCGGTCCCGGCGTGAGAGCGGGTCAGCGCTGCGCCCAGCCCGCCGAGTTGCTCGACATCTACCCCACGCTCATCGAGTTGGCCGGCCTGCCCCCGCGCCAGGGTCTCGATGGCATCAGCCTCGGGCCCCAACTGCGCGACGCTTCGGCCAAACGCGAGCGCCCCGCCCTGACCAGCCACAACCAGGGAAACCACGGCGTCCGCAGCGAACGGTGGCGATACATCCGCTACGCCGACGGCAGCGAGGAGTTGTACGACATGCAGACCGACCCGCATGCATGGCACAATCTCGCGGCTCAGCCCGGCCACGCCGCGATCATCGCGGAACACAGGAAGTGGCTGCCCAAAGTGGACCGCCCGCCCGCGCCCAACAGCGCCCACCGGATACTGACCTACGACGCGGCGACCGACATCGCGGTCTGGGAAGGCACACCTGTCAAACGCGCCGACCCAATCCCGGAGTGAGAATTGAAAGCGGTCAGAAGGGACTCGTATGGCACATGCAGAAAGGGCGAAGCCTTTCGACTCGAGCTGAGCCAGTGCATTACGGGTGAATATGAGGCCGACGGTCGATGGGCTCATTCCTTAGAGGTCTGAGCAAACGATCAAGGCAAAATCGGGTTCTTCACAACCGCCGTG
>DAOOQY010000006.1:0-21035 GCA_035389025.1 Verrucomicrobiota bacterium | reverse complement strand
GTCATCGAGCGAATCATACCTGAAGTATTTTATAAACGAGTTGTTGGCGTTGAGTATCCCGCCTTCAAGTGTGGCCTGGATTATGCCCATGGGCGCGTAGTCAAATACCTGCCTGAACCGGGCTTCGTTTTTTTTGAGCTTCTCGTTAATCTCCTCGAGGTCCATCTGGTTGCGCTGAAGTTCATCCATCATCGCAGCCATCTCTTCGTTCTGCGCCTCAGACTCCTCGTACAGAGCCTCGGTCTCTATTTTCTTGCTGTTGTATTCTGTCTCCAGTCTTTTCTGTTTTGTTATATCAAGTATTACGCCCTCGGACCTGTACGGGATGCCGTTTTTGCGTGAAGTAATCTTCCCCAGAAAAAATATCCAGATCCACGAATCGCTGTGTGTTTTAAGACGAAGCTCCATTTCGATAAAATCGGATTCGGTGCTGTTTATGTTTTTAACGAGCTCCTGAAGGTCGGCGGGGTGTACGGCTCCAGTTCGACGCTCATCTCGGACAAGACTCTCTGGGTTCATTAGCCGCCAGCCAAATGCCGCAAGCTGAGACAGAACGTCAGCACGACCAGGCCAATCGCGGTGGTCGACAAGAGCGCCGAAAACACTAGGCGCTTCGGTACCCCACTCTCTGTCATTCGGCGAATGCTGACGTAGAGGGAAGCCGGACCGGCAACCATCGAGAAGACAAATGGAACGGCCAAGAGCGGGTACGACCTAAACACGCTCTCCCAACGCAGCCAGATCAACAGGAAGAAGCAAAGCGCCAGTACCAACGCCCCTCCACTGGCCACTAGTACCTGCGTCGGGCCTGGGCGAACCGCCACGTTGAGGTTGAGCGTCAGAGCCCGTTCACTTGAGCACGCGGTCATCATGTTCCCTTTCGTTTACGTCTTGTTAGACAGTCACACGGGAATCAGACAGGCGCAGCACGCAAGCGTCACGGTCAGTGCAGGCCCCGGCGTGCGGCTGCCGGGGCGAGCGCGAGACCCCTCACTCGCCCCTACTTCTATTGCCAAGTGCCTACACTGAAGGCACCTGCCGCCGATCTGTCCGGCCTCCGCTCCCCAAACCACCACCAACGCCGCCAGAACGGCCCTCCTTGCCGAATGCAGGCCTCTGGCAGGCCGTTTCCCGAGGTCTGATCGGCCAGGAGGGTGACGACACCGAAGTTCGGATCGGACGGTCCAGAAGGCTTCGCCACGAGCGTTTCCACAGGCAAAAGGTCAGTCAGTCTGACAGCAGACGGAGCCGTAGGCCGCCCTGCGCCTGGCCACGTACCAGAACCGCAGCCCGGCCACGATCATCGGCCCGACCAGCGGGACACATGTGTTGGCTGAGTTCTGGCACGATGCACTGGGCGGGGAGTGCAGGTGCACGGTGGCGGGCACGCCGGGGACGTGGATGCAGATCAAGCCGGCGGCAGTCACGGCGGCCCCGTCGAGCGGCACGATTCCGACGGGCTACTTCATCCTGAACGTCACCGAGGGCGCGATGAAGCGCCACGCAGGATCGTACTCCTGGGAGATCAAGATCGGAGCGGCCGCGGCGTCCAAAGTCGGTTTCCAGGGCGCGGCGCCGACGGTCCAGCGGGCCGGAGCCGCCCAGGTTGCCGTCACCTACGTTTCCCAGACCATCAGCGATCCGCCGACGCGAGCCGAAGTCCAGGCGCTCAATGACGGACTGGTCGCGGCGATCACCCTGCTGAATGAACTGCGCGCTGCTACGGTGGAGAAGGGTCTGATCAAGGGCGGGGCGTAGGCATGTCCGCGTCATCCCTGCACTCGGAAAGGCGTCCGACCCGGTTCGGCTATTCCTGGCCGAATCAGCCGCTGCCCTGGCTCTTCGCCGGCATATCTGCGTCCACCTGCTTTAGGTAGCCCAGAAGCTCCAGCGGATCACCGCTCACCTTGACACCGAACACCTTATCCAAATTCAGAAGCTTGTTCCGCGCCAAGCACTCCATGGGTTTGTCGCAGAAGTAGCCAGCACTGGCTGGAATACCCATGCTGGCGTGAAGAAAATCGAGCAGATCATTGGGCCGAATCTTCCCTCCCCGAAATACCTGCGCCGCGCACATTCCGGCCAAGATTTCGCAGCAAGGGATTTTGCCGAAGTCATCTGCTGCCCCGAAGGTCGCCAACTCGGTGTCCAGTCGCTCCAGCCAACCTTGCCCAATCAACTTGCCCAACACCGGCTCAAGCCGTTCCACAGCGTCATGCCGGAATTCTTTCGCAAGATCGAGTCTGCACTCTCTCGTCAAATCGCGGAATGACCTTCGCATACGCTTCTGTTGAGCAGGCAATGACGCCCATTTCTCAAAGAACGGCCGCTCACGGCTGACCGGAGAATGCCCACGGCCAACGAGCTCCTGACAGTCACAGACACGCAACTCCCAGCGCAAGTCCACGCTGACTTTATCCCAAATATCCGCAATTTCTTCCGACCACCAAGCGCTCTTAACGGGTCGATCATCAAACCAAAGGCCAATCTTGGAAACTCGCCATGAGCGCGTGGACTCCGCTCCGTCCTTTGAAACCAAGAATCCGTAGCACTGGTGAACAAACGCCTCCTCCAAAGGCACCAATGTGACGCCGTGACTGAACAGCTCAATGAGGTTAGCCGTAGCGGCACGGGACTTTGGATCCGATTGTTTCATCAGCTCCTGAAAGATCGGGCCGCTCACGGGGCAGAGGATCGCGCCTTTGTTAAGGAGCCCCAGGCTTAGCCGAAGGATAGTATCATAAGTAGGTTGTGCTAATGCGCTTTGGAGCCACACGTGCCTTAAGTTGATCCAGTGGCAAACATCAAGGTAGATGACTTGCTTCCCGCCGAGTTCACCAAAGAGTCGCTGAAGCCGCTGCTTCGTGTAGTCAAAATGAGACACCGACGGATTGGCCCGGTGATGACTTACGGATTCGTGAAAGAGACCAACAAATCGAGCTTTCCTCAAAGGACTACAATCTTCCGCAGTAGCCGGCAGCGCATAAGTATCATGAAAGATGGAGAGACCTTCCTCCGTGACGGTGGACTTCGTCGGGCCTTCGCAAAACAGATCATTCAGGGTTCTGCGCGCCATGAAGGACGTTTTGGCCTTGTCGAAATCCCCAGCCGGGATATTCGCGCAACCCTTCTGCATTGTCTCGATGATCTCGTTCAGCCGAAACGTGTTTCTGAATTCAATGAATCGGCGTTGCTGGCTGTGTTGGTCGACAATGAACAGATGCCAGTGTGTCTGGTTCGCAAGCTCGCGCAACGGCGCTAATGACGCCTCTTGATAGAGGTTGATGTAGAAGTCATAGAGCGCCAGGGGCACCTGTTCGACGAGCGGCACCGGAATCCAGAAAAGGAAGAATCCGACACAGCCGAACGTGTTCGACTCGATGCCGCCGAACATCCGGAGGTTTATCGGTTCTGTCTTCTGGAGCGTTCTGATGAAAGATGTGGGATCGCGGATCACAAGGACGATCTCATTCCCGATTTCAAGGTCCAAGGTTGCGCGGGTAGGCATTATCCCGTCCAGGCCATGCATCGAAGGGGGGAGGATTGGGCCTTGAAAGCGGGTCGGTCCGTGACGCCATTGATTATTGAGAGGTGTGATCATTCTATGCACTTTCCCCGGACGCAGGTCCTTGCGGAGCCACGCAGACCCGGTGTTCCCGCTTGCCGTTCGGTGCTTCCTCTACATTCTGGTCCGACTATCCGAGTAGGTGGACGCGGCGTCAACGGTGCTTGACGGGCGGCGTCGGGTCCGCCACCTGGCTCCGTCCCGACATAAACCTGCCCTTCTCCGGCCGTCTCCGACCGCCAAAATGTTTGGCAAATGTTTGGTAACAGTGCAGGAGAGTGCAAATGAGTGCACAGTGTTAGACAAGAAGCGGGGAATTCAGGAATCGTGCCAAGAATGAAGAAAAGCCGCTGAAGGCCAGCGGCTTAAGTCGTTGAAGCGCAACGTAAATTGGTTGCGGGGGTTGGATTTGAACCAACGATCCCGCGGCCGCGGGATTATGAGCCTGTCGAGCCCCGCGCATTCATCAGGCGGAGGAGGCCGTCGCCCCCCTTCTGTCGCTTCATCAAGTTCTCCAACTTCCTCGCCTCTGTGAGTGACAACGGTCCGTCGTGCCAGACCAGTTGCCACGGTCCAAATTTCTTGGTCCATTTCGACTGGCCGGTGTTTTGGTCGTTCAGGCGTCGAGCCACATCCTCCGTCAGGCCGATGTACAGTTTCCCGGTTGGATTGCGCAGCACGTAAACCCAGTACCTCCCCGTCGCCATTCGGTTCCTCCTTTCCGTTCGGCGGCGAATATCCGATCGGGTGTGTGCGGCGTCAACCGGGTCGTCGGTGCCTGTCGGGCGACGCCGGCAGCTGTCCCATGTCCCGACCTGGACCCGTCGTCATCAGGCTACTCTCGGCCGCCAAAATGTTTGGCAAATGTTTGGTAACAGTGCAGAGCGGTGCACAGTAGTGCACAGTGGTGCACGGAGAGGCGCGGATTCAAGAATCGTGCCAAAAACGCAAATAAGCCGCTGAAGGCCAGCGGCTTAAGTCGTTGCGGCGCAACGTAAATTGGTTGCGGGGGTTGGATTTGAACCAACGATCCCGCGGCCGCGGGATTATGAGCCTGTCGAGCCCCGCGCATTCATCAGGCGGAGGAGGCCGTCGCCCCCCTTCTGTCGCTTCATCAAGTTCTCCAACTTCCTCGCCTCTGTGAGTGACAACGGTCCGTCGTGCCAGACCAGTTGCCACGGTCCAAATTTCTTGGTCCATTTCGACTGGCCGGTGTTTTGGTCGTTCAGGCGTCGAGCCACATCCTCCGTCAGGCCGATGTACAGTTTCCCGGTTGGATTGCGCAGCACGTAGACCCAGTACCTCCCCGTCGCCATTCGGTTCCTCCCTTCCGTTCGGCGGCGAATATCCGATCGGGTGTGTGCGGCGTCAACCGCATCGTCGGTGCCTGGCAGGCGACGCCGGCACCTGTCCCATGTCCCGACCTGAACCCGCCGTCATCAGGCCGCCCTCGCCCGCCAAAATGTTTGGCAAATGTTTGGTTTTGGTGCTTTCTGGCGATTTCTGGTGCATACTGGTGCATAAAAGGGCCAGCCGACAAGAATCGTGCCAAGCTGGTCGAGAGGCCGCCGTACTTGAACCTTGGCTCTTCAGGCTGATTTCGGGGGCAAATGTTTGGCAAATGTTTGGTAATCGGGCATAGGAACGCCCTAAATTGCAGGGGTTTGCATGGGGTTGCCAGGTTGGCGTCGAGAAGCAATAAACCCCTGCGAGCCAAGCTCGAAGGGGCCTGTAATTGGTTGCGGGGGTTGGATTTGAACCAACGACCTTCAGGTTATGAGCCTGACGAGCTACCGGGCTGCTCCACCCCGCGATTCCGAAATGCAACACAAGTATGTTCAAGAGCACCCTGAGTGCAAGTCCTTTTGCGCGCCTTTTGCGCGCCTTTCCGGGCTGCCCTTCGAATTTGCCCGTACCCCACCCACCAACGGCCAACCTCCATCCCTCTCAGCGGCTGACAGTTTGTCGCCCCGGGGACACTAGCCCGGTTATTTCACACGCTTCGCGAGGAACCGTAACCGGGCTGTGGCAAAACCGCGCCCGCACAGGGAAAAACGAGGTTCGGAGCGTTTCCGAAACCTCGCGAGTGCGGCGACACTCTGTTGCCCGGTTGAATCCCTCGACTCGGGCGCGGTTTTGCTTTCCTAGCCTGCATGCTGACTTCTTTTGTGAACTCCGGCTTCGCCGTGGCAAAAAACGGTGAGGAATGCAGGCTAGGACCGGGTTACTGGCCAGCGGTCAACCTGTTTGGCGTGGGCTGGTTGACCGTCCGCGTTCTCGAATGGGCGGGTCCTTGCACGCCGGCCGGGGTTCGGGAAGACTCAACTCGCGTCTTCCGCCGCCACTCGCTTCCTGCGCCTGCGTCGAGGGGGGCGATGGTCTGTGCCTGTTCAGTCATGAGTCAATTCGCGCAGCTCCCGCACAGCGGGCAGCGCCACCAGCGCTTCGAGGAACTCATGGAGATGGCGCCGCGGCAACCGCAGGTCGACCCGCACCCGCCGGCAACCGTCAACCGTGTCCGCAGCCTCGAGAATCTGGCCGCCGATGTGGAATTCGTCACGCAGCCGCTCGAACCGCACGCGGGACTTGCCGTGGTCCGGGTCGAAGGTGATTTCGATGCTCACCGCTTTCATGCCGCCCAAGTGACGAATCTCCCACACCCGGATTCCCGACAGAACCAATCGCACGAGCACACTCAGGCCCACGCCCGCCGCAGCGAAGCCAGCCCCAACCGTGATTCCAATGGCGGCGGTTATCCAGATGGTCGCGGCGGTGGTCATGCCACTGACGCCGCCGCGAGAGTGCAGAATCGTTCCCGCCCCGAGAAAGCCGATGCCGGTGACGATCTGCGCAGCGACCCGGCCCGAGTCGCCGGTGGTGGTCGTGAAGGCAAACGAGACCATGGTGAAGACCGTGGAGCCGAGGCAGACGAGAATCAAGGTGCGCAAGCCAGCGGGCTTGTCGTGCCGTTCGCGCTCCAGACCGATGATGGCCCCCGCCGCGATTGCCCCAAGGGCAAGCCAGACTTCGAGCCACGGAGACGGCAGTTGGTGTCGCAGACTTTGCGTAGTCCATTGTACCCAGTGCATAGGCTTGGCGGCGACCGCGGGCAGACCTGATTCCTCCGAACGAGGGTCCCGGCGGAGCCGCTTGGGCGCCTGCTCGGCCAAACGGGACTCGCGTGGTGGCGTCACGTCACACCATGACGATCACGGACAGCCTACCCAGCGGGTTGGCACAGGAACAGGAAAAAGCCAAAGCGGTGAATGCATTCCCGCTGGACCCGCCGCTGTTCACCGACGACAAGCCAGGAACGAAGCCTCGCTCATCGGCGGGCCGACTATGGTGGTGGCGCCGGGTCCCGGCGCGAGGCGAACTCGTGGGTCGTGGGAAAACCGCTAAGCAATCGGTCGATCATGTGTCATACTCACTGAGCAGCGACATCCACGATCCGAAGAACCCACGCTATGAGCGCACAAAGGTACTCCCTGAGCCTGGCGATTCGCCAGGTGGCCGCAACCGCGGCCTTCATCATTTGCCAGACCGCGTGTTTGGGCGCCACTGAACCGTCACGACTCGATCCGTTGCGGGCGGCGATGAGGGCGGAGCATTGCGAGCAGGCGGTGGCGCTGGCGGACACGCTCATCGCCGCCAAGCACGCCCAGGCGGACGAGGCGCATTACCTCAAGGCGGTCGCGCTCTTCAACGGGCGGAAGTTCGTCCAGGCCGCCACCGCCGCCGATCAACTCGCTGCAGCGTTCCCGAAGTCCGAGTGGCGCCATAAGGCGATGTTCCTCAAGGCGCAGGCGCTCGTCGAGCAGAAGCAGTTTGAACCGGCCGCGGCGATCTACCAGAGCGAGGCAGCGCGGTTGCTGGCCGCGGAGCGCAAGCAGGAGTTGGTGGGCGTGATCGTTCAGTTTGCCGACACGCTTGCCTCCAAGCCGGACCCAAACGCGCCAGACGCGCCGGAGCCGGACTTCCAGAAGGCCTGCAATCTCTACGGCAAGGCGCTGGGCCTGGAAATCTCGCGCGACCTACGCGACGACTTGCTCTTCAAGAAGTCCCGCGCCATTCAGCTCATGGGCAACGCTGGCCAGGCCGTGCAGGATCTTCAGGCTTACCTGACTGAGTTCGATCCGGCGTGGACCGGCCCTGCGGGCTCGGGCGCCATGCGGTTGCCGATGCAGAATCCGTTGCCGGCCGGCAAGCACATCGCGATGGCCCGCTACCGGCTGGCGGAGTCCCAAATTCAGGCGGGCAACCTCGCTGCCGGGCGCATGGAGTTGGAGGATTTGCTCAAGCGCATCGGCAAGCCGGCGGAGGCAGACGACGCGCTGAAGGCCGAGATGGACACAGTCGAAGGCGCGAAGCTCCCGGCGGACATCCGCTGGCTGATGGTGGAGTCTTACTTCCGCCAATCCGACGCGGCGGCTGGCGGCACAAACACGGTGGCCCAGCAAACGGACCAGACTATCGGCAACACCGGCGGACTGCCGAGCGCTGACGCCACGCTTTACGTCTTGCGCGACGGCGATCTGGACGCCGCGCTCAAGGCCTGTCGCGACCATCTCGCCGCCTTCCCCGAAGGCAGCCGGGCTGTCCGCGTCGCGTGGATGATTGCCGAGGCGAATCAGACCGCGGGCCGGGCCGACGACGCGATCGAGGCGTTCCGCGATTTCATCGCGGGCCAGGGCTTCCGCCTGCCGGATGGCGAGGAGGCGCTGAGGTTCGACGAGGAACTCCGCGCCGCGCCGGCGACGCATCTGGCGAATCTGAAGATGCGCGCCGTGTTCCGCGTCGGCACGATCCTGAACCAACAGAAGAAACGCGCCGAAGCCATCGCCATGTGGCAGCGTTACGTGCAGGACTTTCCCAATGGCCCGCAATGGTCTAACAGTCAGAACGCGATCATCGACGCCGAGTATCAGATGGGCATGGACGCGCTCGCCGAGCAGAACGAGACGCTCGCCTTGCAGAGATTCGAGGAGTTCCTTCGCGCTCATCCGCTCGACCGCTGCGCGCCGCGCATCCTCTACATCTTCGGCGCCATGCCGGAGGCGAAGGCGCGCTCGCTCGAAGAAGCCAGGGGCGACACGGCAGCCATCCAGGCCAGCTATCGCCAGGCGATTGACGAGTGGAGCAAGCTCGTCAGCAAGTATCCGCAGAGCGCCGAAGCCCGCTCGGCGTTGATGAAGAGCGCCGGCATCCACGAGGAGAAACTCGGCGAGTTCGAGAAGGCGCTGCAACTCTACCGGAAGCTCGTCGCCGACTTCAGTTTCGGGGAAGCGAGCGCCGCCATCACGCGGCTGACTCAGAAGTCGCTCGAGCTCTCCGCCGAGCGCACGTTCCGCACCAGTGAGAAGCCGGTCGTGAAACTCAAGCTGCGCAATATCGAGAAGTGCGTCTTCCGGCTGCACAAGATCGATTTGCAGGCGTACTTCCGAAAGATGCACGGCATCACCGGCGTCGAGGGGCTGGACGTGTCGCTCATCCAGCCGGACAAGACTTGGGAACTCAAGCCGGAGGGCTACGCCAAATACAGGCCGTTCGAGCAGGACGTTGAGGTTCCATTCCCCGGCAACGAGCCGGGGGCGTTCGTCGTGACGGCGGGCGACGACGATTGGGAATCGACCGTGCTGGTGCTGCGGTCGGACCTCGAAGTGATCGTGAAATCGAGCCGGCGCGAGGTGCTCGCGTTCGTGCAGAACATGCTCACCGGCCAGCCCGCGGCCGACGTGGACATCCTCGTCAGCGACGGCAAAGCCGTGGCCGCCACGGGCAGGACGGGCGCTGACGGCGTCTTCAAAGCGCCGCTGGAATCGCTCAAAGACTTGAACGACGTCCGCCTCTTCGCGCTCGGCAAAGGCCACGCGGCGTCGTTCAACCTCGGCTTGAGCGGGCTGCAACTTTCCTCCGGGCTGACGGCGAAGGGTTATCTCTACACGGACCGGCCTGCCTATCTGCCGGGCGAAACCGTCTCGCTGCGGGGCATTCTCCGCGAGGTGCGCGACACGGCCTATGCCGTGCCGGAAAACAGCGAGTTCAAGGTCAGCATCACCGATCCGCAGGGCCGGCTGTTGTCCGAGCAGACGGTGACGATCAGCCGCTTCGGCACGTTCGATTCGACGTTCGCGCTGCCCGCGGCAGCGGCGAGCGGCCCATACGTCATCGCAGCGCGCCAGGAGCGAAGGGGCAAGGAACCGCTGCATTTCCAGGGCGGCTTCGAGGTGCTCGATTTCAAGCTCGAGAAGATTAAGCTGGCAATGGAATTCCCGCGCCGCGTCTGGTTCCGGGGCGAGACGATCGAGGCCAGCCTGCGCGCCGCCTTCTACTGGGGCGAGCCGCTGGCGGGCCGGTCGGTGCGCTGCGCTTTGCCCGACGGCCGCACACAGACCGTCGCCACCGACCTCGAAGGCAAGGCGAAGCTGTCGTTCGACACGACCGGCATGAGGCCGGGCACGGCGCTGACGTTCAGCGCGTCGCTCGAGGGCGAGAACGTCACCGCCGCCGAGTCGGTGACGCTGGCGCGGCTGGGCTTCGGCATCGCGGCACAGCCGAGCCAGCCGGTGGTCATCGCGGGCGAGCCGTTTGATTTGAAACTCACCACGACTGGCGCCGACGGCAAACCGACCGGCGAGACTCTCGAGATTGCCGTGCTGCGCGTCGAGAAAGCCAAGACCAATCTCGTCCTCGCGTTGCTGCCGTGGAGCGAAGGCCCCGGCCCGCAGCCTGCCGAAGTCTTGGTGTCCGAGTCCGAGGTCAAGACGGACGCGGCCACAGGAGAAGCCACCTTGCCGCTCAAGCTCGAGCAAGGGGGCGTTTATCGGCTGCGCGCCACAGGCACGGACCGTTTCGGCCAGACCATCACGCACCAGTGCCAGGTCGAAGTCTCCGATCCCACCGACGCGACCAAGCTCCGCCTCTTCGCCGAGACCGCGACGCTCAAAGTCGGCGCGGACATCACGGTGCGGCTGCATTCGCGGATGGAGGGAGGACTCGCGCTGGCGACGTTCGAGGGGGAGACGATTCTCCGGCACCGGATCATCGAATTGAGGAGGGACGACAACGACATCGCGGTTGCCGTGGGCCACGACCTGTTCCCGAATTTCCGCCTCGCCGTCGCTGCGATGGACGGGCGTGAACTGCGGAGCGCGGCGAAGGACTTCACGGTCGAGCGCGAACTCAAAGTCGCGGTCACGCCGCTCAAGGAGGCCTTCGCGCCCGGCGAAGAAGGCAAGGTCGAGATCACCGTCACCGACCAAACCGGTATGCCGGTCGAGGCGGAGTTGAGCCTGGCGCTGGTGAACGAAGCGCTGTACGCCGTCGTTCCCGACACGCTCACGCCGATCCTCGATTTCTTCCAGAAAGACGCGCGGCGGCACGCGGAGTTCCACCTCGGCGCGACATGCGCCTTTCGCTATCCGGGCACGACGCGGCCGGTGTCGAAGGAGGTCGTCGAGGAACTCAGTCGCGTGCTGCGGCTGCAGGCCGAGGGGGAGACACTGGACGAATTGCGGCAGCAGATGGTCGTCAACGCGCCAGCGCCGGCTGCCACTTTGGCCCCCGCCGGCGGCGCGGGCGGCGATCGGGTCGCCGGCGCATTCGCGGCTCGAGGTGTTGTGGCCCTTGCGGAGGGAACGGTTTCTCCTGATGGCAATCGCGTGCAGGCATTCTTCGGCCTGGCAGACGCTGATGGCAAGCTGGCCATGCCAGAGTCAGGGGCGCTTCGCAGTCTGAGCCTGAAGCGGGAAGAGGCGCCGCGGCGCGAGATCAAAGGCGAGGGCCGTTGGCTGCCCGCGATCGTGACCGGCGCCGATGGCAAGGCTGTGGCGACGGTGCCCATGCCGGAGACGACGACCGCGTGGCGGCTGACGGCACACGGCTGCACGGTGGAAACGCTCGTCGGCCAGGCCAAGGCGCAGACGCTGACGCGGAAGGATTTCTTCGTGGAACTCAAGACGCCGTCGTTCCTGAGAGAAGGCGACGAACTCCGCGCGGTGGGGCGCGTTCACAATCTCACGGATTTCTCCGGCCCGGTGACGCTGAAGTTCCGCGTGCTCGATGCCGAGGACAAAACCAAGGTGCTCGCCGAGCGCGAACAATCGGTTGAAGTGAAAGCGAACTCCGGCGTCGAGGTCGCGTTCGACGCGGTGACCATGCCGGCGACGCTGGCAATCTCGACCGAACTGACCGGCGCCGCCGGCACGAATCGCGACGCGCTGAGTCTCGACCTGCCGGTGAAACCGTGGGGATTCCAATACGTCGCTCATGCCGGCGGCACGGCCGACGCGGACACGGCGGCGGTGGTCGGGCTTTCGGACCAGCGGGCCTATTCGTCGCTCTGGATGAGCGTTGCGATCGGACCAGACGTCCGCACCGCCGTGCTCGACCTGGCGCTGCGGCGCGGTTGGTTTGGCCCGTGCGACGCGATGGCCCGGCTGAGTCCGCCCGGCTGGGGCGACACGCCGGCGAACGATTTGCTCGCCGCCGCCGCGGGGCTCCGCTACGCCCAGAGCGGCAAGGTGGACGCCACTTATCCGCGTCAACTGTCGGCGCGCGCGCGGGCGATGGTGGCGTCGTTGGTCGCCAGCCAAGCCGCCGACGGGAGTTGGAACTGCCAGTCGCTCGGCCACCTCACAACGGCCCGCGTCTTCTGGGCGCTGATCGAGGCGCGCAACAGCGGCATCGTCGTGAACAAGGACACACTCGACAAAGCCGCGGCCGCGCTGCTCAAGCAGTTCGAGGCGTGCGACGCCGACGACAACGACAGCAAGGCGGTGATCCTCCACGCGCTCTCGACCGACAAACGCGCCGACTTCGCAAACTGCAATCGCCTCTACCGCGACCGCAATGCGCTCGGCAACTCCGCGCTCGCTCACCTGGCCCGCGCGTTCTTCAACCTCGATCGCCGCGAGATCGCCGGCGAATTGGCTGGCTTGCTCGAAGGCAAAGCAAGACCGGACGCCGCCAAAGCGGTCGTCTGGGAAAGCGGCTGCAAGACGGTCTGGTTGAACGACACCGACGAAACCACCGCGATGGCGCTCCTGGCGCTCGCGGAAACGATGCCCACCGCGAAAGTCACCGCCGCCGCTGCCGATGCGCTCCTGCGGGCGCATGGCTGTTTCGGCTTCCCGTCTCCACGCGCTCACGGCCCAGGCGTCGCCGCGCTGGCGACGTACTTCGGTCAGGGCGTCCAGCAAGCCACCGACCTGGAAATCGCTGTGGTCGTCAACGGCAAGGAAATCGGCACGGCGAAGAGCATCGCCACACTGGGCCAGCATGTGCTGCCCGTGCCCGGCGGCTTGCTCAAGGCCGACAAGAACATCGTCGAGTTCAAGATGAAGGGGCGCGGACGCTATGCCTACGCCGCGACGCTGTTCGGCTTTTCGTCGGACGTGAAGGCGTCCGGCCCGGAGGTCACGCCCTGCGCGGAGATCGTCGACCAGATGCACGCCGAACTCGAGTATCGGGGGCGCCGCATCGGGGCCGCCAGTTCCTCGCCCGTGAAGAACCTCGAGAACGGCCAACGGTTGCGCATGTCCTACCGCACGCACCGGGGCTATCGCGGAGACGGCCACCGGTATTCGCTCGAAATCGCCCTGCCGCCAGGCGCGCGCCTGGATGAGTCGTCGCTTTCCGTGGACCAGAATCTCATCACCGGCAAAGAGATCACCGACTCGACGATCACACTCTTCTTCAACCGCTGGTTTTCGTTCGTGAATTTCGAACTCACCGGTTACGCCCCGGGCACGTTCCGCGTGTTGCCGCCCGTGATTCGCGAGTTGGGCGATCCTGCGTTCATCAGCGTCGGCCCGGTCACGGAACTCACCGTGCTCGCCGCCGGCGAGAAGTCACCCGACGCCTACCAGATGAACAACGGCGAACGCTTCGCCCTCGGCAAGTGCTGCTTCGACGACGGCGACCATGCCACCGCGCTCGAGCACCTGGCGGAATTGCACAAGAGCGATCCGCGCCACGCCGAGAGCGAGCAGGCGCGGATGCTGCTGTGGATTCACACCAGCCCGAGGTTCTACGACGCCCGCAAGATCGTGGATTTGTTCGAGGTGCTGCGCGAACGCTATCCGCAGTTGGAGATTCCGTTCGAGAAGATTCTCGTCGTGGGCCGCGCCTACGGCGACATCAGCGAGTTCGAACGGTCGTGGCTGGTCTATCGCGCCGCCATCGCCGCGAGCTTCAATAATGACTCCGGCATCAGCGCGGTGCTCGAAGACGAAGGGCGCTTCCTCGGCTCGATTGACTTCCAGGAACGCGTCTGGCGCGAATACCCGGACACGGCGGAGGTGGTGTCGAGTTACTTCGCGCTGTCGCAATTGCTCTACCAGAAGGCGCCCAAGGCGCACGAGTTGCCGAAGGAAGACGGCGTGCAGCCCGAGCGCATTGCCATGCTCAAGCGCACGGCGGACATGCTGTTTGCGTTCCTGGCGCTGTATCCGAAAGACCCGCTGGCGGACAACGCCGGCTTCAGCCTCGCGAACTGCCTGCTGACGCTGAAGAACTACCCGCTCGTCGTCGCGCTGGGCAATGAGTTCGCGAAGAGGTATTCGGAGAGCCCGCTGGCGCCCAGCTTTCAATACATGACCGCGCTCGGCCTGTTCTGGCAGAACAACTATGCCGACGCTCTCGCCGCCGCGAAGGTCGTGGCCGACGGCGACAGCAAGGACCGCGACTTTGCCCGCTACATCCTTGGTCAAATCTACCACGCCGAAGGCAAGCCCAAGGAGGCGATCGATTGGTACACCAAGGTGCAGCAACTCTACCCCGATGCCGCCGAAGCGATCGCTTACTTCGAGAAGAAGAGCATCGCGCTGGACGAGGTGAACGTCGTCGCACCCGGCCAACCGGTGGACGTGACGTTGAAATATCGCAACATCAAGGAAGCGTCGCTGCAGGTCTATCGCGTCGACTTGATGAAACTCTATCTCGAGCAAAAGAACCTCAGCGCCATCACCAGCGTCCAACTCGCCGGCATCAAGCCGGAGCTCGAGCAGGCCGCCGCTCTGGGCAACGGCATGGACTACGTCGAGAAAGAGCGCAAGGTCCCGCTGGCGTTGAAAGACGAAGCCGCCTACCTCGTCATCTGCCGCGGCGACGATCTCTTCGCCAGCGGCATGATCCTGATCACGCCGCTCAAGATCGAAGTGCAGGAAGACACCGCCAGCGGACGCGTCCGCGCCAACGTGCTCGACACGGCGAAGGGTGGCTATCGTCCCGAAGTCCACGTCAAAGCCATCGGCAGCGCCGACAAGGAGTTCCGCAGCGGCGAGACCGACCTGCGCGGTCTGTTCATCGCCGACGCTCTCCGCGGCAAAGCCACCGTCATCGCCCGCGAAGGCGAGTCGCGGTATGCGTTCTATCGCGGAGAGAGTTGGCTTGGCGCGCCGCTGAATGCCCGCGCCGCATCCGCCCCGAAACCGGCAGTGCAGCAGCCGTCGCTCGATTTCCGAGGCAACCTGGATGTCCAGAGCGGCCTGATCCAGGAGTCCAACCGCGAGCGGTTCAACCTGCAGCGCCGCCAAGCCCCGAGCAAAGGCGTCGAAGTCAAGAAGGCCTTCTAACCCGGCAATCTCACCAGTGGGGCGATCGCGGCATTCCGAACGGTCCGCGGGTGAGATTTCCGGGTCTGTCCTGCAATTGACTCCGACCCATAAGGTCACTCCTTCTCGGAAGCGTCAGCCGGTCCGGTGAGGACGAGCCTGCGCAGGCCGATCCAAGCGTAACTCGAGTTGCGGTTTTCATCGACGAGTCTCACGCGCACCGTGCGTCCGCGCAGCGGCTCGATCGCCACGCGCTGAGTGCGCAGTTCGTGGGTCCCGGGCGGCACAAGCTCGAGGAGCACCGCGCCGCTGTCGGCGTCCAGGAACTCGAAGACGAGATTCTCGCGACCGTCGATGGCCTCGCTCCAGCCGCCCTGGACGAGCACCTCCGCCCGATCGAACCGGGGGTCGATGGCAAACGCCGGCGACAGCGCCGAGCCGGTGGCGGTCTCGCCGGCCGCGGCGAGCGAGTTCAAAGTCGCCCTGGCGAACAGGCCGGGCACCGCATTCACAGTGAACGCCCCGCCCCCACACTTCCAACCCTGGATATCGGACGGAGAGGCGAGGTTGAAGATGACCCGCCGGATGCGACCCGCCTCCGAGGGGCCGTCGAGACTTTCGGCAATCGCTTCTCCCGCTTCGGCAAAGGCCGGTTGCCACGCCGGACACGCCGCCCGCAACGGGCACCGGTCGAAAACGTCCGCAGGACAGGTCGGGCTCAGGTCCAGTGCGTGGTCCCATGCCATGTCAGTCGTGACTGTGAACCCTGGTTGGACGGCGCGACAGGCGGCGCGAATCTCGCGCAGACATTCCAGTCCGCCTTCCCAAGTCGCGCGGTCGGGCGCGCGCCTGAGCCCGGGATTGAAATCGAGCGGCGTGCCGAAGAAGTCCTGCACGTGGACGGCGTCGACGCCCACTTGGGCCAGAGCCACAAGATGGCGGACGAGCCATTGTCGCAACTCCGGATGCGCCGGGTTGAGTCGCACGCGGCGTTCGCCGGCGCCCAAGCCGCCGGTCAGCGGGCTCGGGACAGACACGCCCACCGTGGTGTACGGGACGCCCCAGCGATCCCGACAGGCGCATGGGTGCAAGTCGCTCGTGAATTCGCTGGTCCAGTGTTTGACGGCGGGCAGGCTGACGACGAGCGCCACCTTCACCCCGAGCGTGTGGCATTGCCGGATGGCCTCGGCGAATTCCTCGATGGTTCCCAGGCGCGGATCCGGTGCGAAGCGCGGAAACGGGCCGCTGTCTTCCGCCACACTCCATCGGCGCAGGAGCAGACTCGTGACGCCGGCCTGCGCCCCCGCCTTGGCACGCGCCGCCAAATCCCTGAACGGCACGGCGTCGCATGGCTCGAACACCGGAATCCGGTCGGATCGGTCGCCCGGCAGATTCGCCACGTGCGGTTGCGTGCTCAGCCATTCGCCGTAGACGCGCGCGGACGCCTGCCAATCGCCATCGTGGAAACGCAGCACCACGGGCGCAGCCTCGAAGTTCTGCCGGGCGGGCTGATAAGGGAAATGCACGAAGCAGAACTTGACCCCCGCCGGCGCTCCCTCGAGTTCCTCCGGTCGCGGCCAGTTGCCGTCGGCGCGCCCCGGAGCGATGCCGGGCGACATTTCGAGGTGGATCACCTTGTAGCGCGACACAGGGTCGTGGGCGCCGAAATAGACGCTGCGGTTCCGCTCTGGCTCAGAGAGCGCGAGCCAGGGCATCGAGAGCTTGTCGGGGTAGCTGTAGAACTGCTCGGGGCCGAACACGCCCAGCCACGACATGTTGACGAAGGTATGGAAGATGCCGGCGGAGCGGACGCCGGGCGTCTCGGGAACCACGAACTGCGTCTGCCGCCGCGCCTCCGCCGTGCCGCCCAACCCGAGCGCACCGCCAAGAATCGGATAAAACACCTCCCCGACCTCGAGCCTCGACGCGTTTCGAATTTCGAGCCCAAAACGCAAATCCGGTCCATCGAGTTCGAGTGTCATCGTCGCCGAGACGTTGTAGCTCTTGCCCAGAACGCTCCGAAGCGGCGCGTCCCAAACCAAAACCAGCCCTGTGTCCGTCCGCCGGTGCGCCGTCAGACGTTGGTCGCGTCCCAGAACGGCGTTGGCCTCGGTCGATCGCCACGCGTGGTCATGCCGGATGGGCAGCGTGAACTTGAAGTTGTCCGCCAACCGCGGTTCTTCGAGCAGTTCGAGCCCGCCAATTCTGTCGCCGATGCGGAGGATCGCGCCGTTGGTGGGAGAGACTTCGACGATGAGGTGGGCGTTCTCGATGCGCAGGTTCGGCGAGGCGGCACGGCCCGGCGTCCGGTCCGCAGCCAGTCCCAGACAGGCGCCTGAGAGCAACCAGAGTGCAAACATGGGCACTTTCATGGGTTCTAATGAGTGTCACTCCTCGGCGACAATTACCAGGCGCTCGGCCTCCACCGTGATCTCCGCAGGCAGGCCCAGAGTGACCGGCGCGTGTGCGGGCCGATATAGCCGCACCGGACGGCCCGTTGAGCCGGTGAATCCGGCGAAGGTCAACGTGGCGGGTGTTGCGCCGCGATGGGTGACGATGCACGCCCGCCGTCCGTTGTTCGGATTGCGATACGCCGCGTGGTCGACGCCCTCGGGGAGACTCGATGGTTCCAGCAGCGCTTCGCCCGGATCGATCGGTTCACCGGTGAACACACAGTCGGCCAGTTCGTCGCGGATCGCCTTGACCTCGCGGATATAGCACGCCAGGCCGCGCCACGGCCCGCTGTCCATCGAACGATTGAAGTGGAACGGGGCCACCATGACCGCGTGGCCGAGGCGGACAGCGTCGTTCACGCCGATGTAATCGTAGGGTTGATAGAGACCGACCGTCTCGACCAGTTCCGGGAAGACCTGGCGCGCCACATTCATGTTGCCCGCCCACCACGTCGCCGCGCCAAACGACAGCGCGCGGTCCCAGGTCGTTTCCATCGAGAAACGGAAATGCGGCTGGATCGCCCTGCAGCCGCGGTCGATCCGATCGAGGAGCCGTACTGTGCCTTCCCACGGCGATTGGTCCGGGCCGAGCGGGCTGCTCGGATTGAAGTTCATCGCGGAGGGAAACAGCTTGTCGATGTGCAGGCCGTCCGCGCCGACCTGCGCCAGCTTCCTGAAGTAGCGCAGGTGCGCGTCGGCCAAAGCCGGGAACGCGACATCCGCGAAGGCCATGAGCGGGGTGGTCAGTTTCATCCGCGAGGCCAGCGTGCCCATGCCCCACCCGTCGATCCAGGCAGGATGCCCCTGGATCGCTTCGAAGTTGTAGTGCTTCAACTCGCGCTGATACCACGCGGTATCGAGGTTGTTGACATGGATGTTGACGAAGAAATAGACCTTCACCCCCAGCGCATGGCACTCGCGCAAAGCCCGCTCGAGATCCCTCCACGTCCCCAACCGCGGGTCCGGCTCGTAATAGGGATAGCCGTTGTCGTGCCCCCCGCGCTGCCAACCCGCGATCTGCAGCGATGTGACCCCGTACTTCAAACCGTCCCGGGCCAGTTGCGGGATTTCGTCGATGCGGTAGTTCACGTTCCCCTCCGGCAGCATGATCATGATCATCTGGTAGAAGCTCTGCTGCCGAATCCAGTCGTCTCCGGGCCTCACCAGGCCAAAGGCCCGAATGAACCACGGGCGGTAGATCTCCCGGCCCGCCCGAATCCAGTCGCCGTCGTGGAACTGCGCGACGAGGGGCGCCCCCTCGAACGTCCCGTCCGGCGGCGTGAGTGGATAATGCACCAGCCACATCGCGGCGTTGCGCTCTTCGCCGGCACCCTCCTCGACGAAGAGGAACCCCTTGAGCCGGGCGACGGGATCGTGCGCGCCCAGGTACAGGCCGCGGCTCAACGCCCGGTTGCCAACCTCGACGAATCCCATGTTCTGTGACGGATAGTGGATCAGGTGCTGTCCAAACCCCCTGTTGAAGCGCTTGCCGCCGTGCGGAGGCGGGCTCAACGTCGTCTGCGCCGCGGTCTCCGACGGGCCGAACCGATTCAGTCCGCCCAACGCCGGATACCAGATCTCCGGGATCCGGATGTCGGTGCGGTTGGTGAGCGAGAACCGGAACTCGATCGCCTGGTCTCTCAACCCGATCCTCAAGCGCGCGCCCAGGTTGTGCGTGTTGCCGCGCTCGTCCTTCATCGGACCGTCCCAATGCAAATCGAGACGGTCTCCGGCAACCTCGAACCGCGCGAGGGGTTGGTCTTTGCCATGGATGAAATTGCGGGGCGCGTCCGGCAGAGGGACCAGCACGCGAAAGTTGCCCGCGAATCCGGGCGGCGGTTCGAGATCGACGCCCCCAAGTCGATCCTGCACCCGCAGCAAACGTCCGTGCTGGCGGTCCACCTCGACGCGGCAGGCGGCGTTCTCGACAACCAATGATCCGAGCGCCACCGGCGGTCCGTTGTGGGATTCGGTAAGTTGAACTGCCTCGGCAGACGCAGCGATCTGCATGCAAAGAGGCAGGGCAAAGGCCGGGACCCAAGCCCCTAAAACGCGCGTTTTCGTAAGGCGCGCAGCTTGAGCAAAGAGAAAAGACCGGGCAAGGCCAAAGGAAAAGCGGCCTTGATCAGGGAAATGCGCAGGCATCGTTTCCTGAATTCCGGGACCGACCCCCCTGCCCGGTTGTCTGTGCATTCCCATTCCATGTCTCCGTTTTTGCAGGCTGCGTGCCCTCACCCGGCGTGAAGACCCTGCACCCAGAATGAGGATCGCCGCCCCGATTTTGCTGGCTCCGGGCGGCGGAGGCGCACTATAAGCTCATCGTTGACCCGGAGGACACATGATTGATCGGCCAGGTACGAAGGGCGAACGCAGCGCGCGCGAGACGCGATGGACGGCGGGAGCGTTCGTGGGGTTCACTTTGATCGAGTTGTTGGTGGTGATCGCCATCATCGCGATCCTGGCCGCCATGTTGTTGCCGGGGCTGAGCATGGCGAAGGAGAAGGCCCGCCGCGTTTCCTGCCAGAGCGGACTGCGCCAGCTCGGCCTGGCCCTCCAGATGTACGGCAACGACAACAACGATCGCCTCCCGCAAGGCTATCGCGATGACGGATTCACTCACACGATCTGGATCAGCACGAACACCTTCAACGCCATCCGCCAGTACAGCGGGACAAACATGAGCACCTGTCCCAGCCTCGCCGGCACGTTCCAGTATTACCGGGCGCCGCACGGGCATGTCATCGGCTACAGCTACAATGGCGGACACAAGAAGCCCTGGCCGGGCGAACCGGAACCGCGCTGGGTCTCGCCTCAGCGTTTCACCGACGATCCGCAGTTGACTCTGGCATGCGATCTCAACGCGTGGGCTGAACCGATGGGCGGCGTCGGTTGGGTCATCGCCCCGCATTGCGCGGGGGGCGCGGCCAAAGACAAAGGTGTTCCCTTCTTATGGGTCTCGAAACTGACCAAACCCCAGGATCTCCGTGCCCAGGGCGGCAACGTCCTCCTGCTCGCAGGTTCAGTGCACTGGAAGAACCTCCGGCTGATGACCAATTACTGGGCCGCCGAGGCTGGCGGTTACTGGAACGCTTGGTAGCCGGCAGCCCGCCATCCCCGGCGCCCGCCTCCCGCCCGCGATCGGCCGCACCTCCACAAGCCGCCTATCGTCCGGCCGCACGGGGCGCGTCGCGCGGCGGGCGCTGCCGGACTGTCTTTCAGCATGCGGCAGCCCTGCTGCTGCTCGGGGCAAACGTCGGTTGCGCACCCTCCCAATCGCTCTCGCATCGCCCGAAGACCGACGATGCCGACGTCGTCATCTACGGCGCGACATCGGCCGGTGTGGCGGCGGCCGTCCAGACGGCGCGCATGGGGAAACGGGCGGTGCTGATCGAGCCGGGCGTGCATCTGGGAGGACTGAGCGCGGGCGGATTGGGGGCGACTGACATCGGCAACAAGGGGGCC
>DAOOQY010000005.1:19632-21416 GCA_035389025.1 Verrucomicrobiota bacterium | reverse complement strand
CCTCGATGCGGGCAAGAATCTCGTGGGCGCCTTTCACCAGCCGCGTCTCGTGGTCTGTGATCTGACGACGCTCGAAACGCTGCCGCCGCGCGAGTTGCGGGCCGGTTTTGCCGAGGTCATCAAGTACGGGATCATCGCTGACACGCGATTGTTCCGCCGGCTCGAGCGCGATGTCGATCGTCTCCTGCAAAGGGATGGGGACGCGCTCGCCGCCGTGGTGGCGCGCTGCTGTGCCATCAAGGCGGCTGTTGTCGGCCAGGACGAAACCGAGCAGGGGCGGCGGGCCGTCCTCAACTTCGGACACACCGTGGGCCACGCGCTCGAAGCCGTCTCCGGATACGGCAAGTACCTCCACGGCGAGGCCATCGCGATTGGACAGGTGTTTGCCGCCCGCCTGTCAGCCCGACTCCTCGGTTTGCCCGAAGCCGACGTCCATCGCATCCGATCTCTTTTCGAGCGCGCGGGTCTGCCGACAGACGTCTGCCTGAGCCGGCGGCAGCGGGAGGGTGTGTCCAGGGCGATGCGGCTCGACAAAAAGACGAGCGCTGGGGAAATCCGGTTCGTCCTGGCCGAGCGCATTGGACGGGTGGTTTGGGGGCGTGCGGTGCCGGCATCCGTGATTGGCGAGGTTTTCGACGTGCTGTCCGGCAGACCGTCGGGAGGCATGCGAAAACGGGATGGCGATGGCTCCCGGGGAGATTGCCGCGTCGCATCGGGTTGTTCGGTGCGAGGAATGCGCGGTGGATGAACCAAGTGGCGACTGGTCTGGCTTGCCTGTGTCCGTCAGCGAAACCATAGTTCGTGAGTTCTTCGAGTTGCACGGGTTTCTGGTGCATCAGCGGCGGAAGTTCGTGACACCGTCCCTGCGCGACGAAGAAGAGATCGACTTTCTGATCCTCAACCCCAGGCCTGTGAAGGCCCCGGGCCCGCTGCCGGCGGTTCTGGAACCGGACCATCTGCGGCGTGTCGCGCGCGCGATCGTTGTCGTCAAAGGGTGGCATACCGAGACGTTCGGCCCCGGGCGGCTCGAACGGACATCGGGTCTTTTCCGATTCGCGAGTCCGGACGTCGAGAAGCAGGCGCGCGCGTTCTTCGGCGATGGGGGGGAGATCGACAAGGTGCTGGTTTTGCCTGCCCTGCCGCAGGACGAGGGGGCGCGCGCGCGGAGTCTGGCGCTGCTCAAGTCCAAGGGGGTGGACGCCGTGATTCCATTTCGAACGATGCTGGCTGATTTGATCGCCCACACCGAGCCGAACCGGAACTATCAGAAGTCGGATTTGCTCCAGACCATTCGGGTTCTTAAGCAGTACAACCTGTTCCGGGAGGCTCAAATGGAACTGTTCAAGGCCCGGCGCCCCGGCCGGCGGTCCAGCAAACGCTTGCCAGCGTCGCCGGCGGACCTAACATCCGCCGACGACAGCCCGGGCGGGACGAGCTAAGAGAATCGACTCGAGCGGCTCGCGCGGGCGCGTCGACGAGGTTGCGCGCATGGTGCGGTCATTTGCATTCACCACGCAGGGGCGCCTGCACACGAAGGACGTTGACGCCTTCCTGATGCCGACGCTGCTTGCCGACACGAACCTGTTCTTGTGGGTGGATCTCGAGGATCCGACGCCCGAGGAGAGCGCGTTCTATCTGGATGGGGTGTTTCATTTCCATCCGCTCTCGATCGAGGACTGCGTCACCGAGAGCCCGTCGCCCAAAGTCGAGGAGTACCTGCCCAAGGAGGGCGACCGCTTCACGCCCTATCTGTTCATGGTGATTCACGCGGTCGACTACAGCCG
>DAOOQY010000005.1:15364-19532 GCA_035389025.1 Verrucomicrobiota bacterium | reverse complement strand
ATCCAGATCAAGAAGGAAGTGCTTCATCTCCGCCAGATCATCGGCCCGCAGCGTGAAGTGCTGGCCCGCTTCGCCAACGGCGAGTTCAAACTGATCCGCGCCCATCTGGTGCCCTATTACCGCAACGTCTACGACGCCCTCCACCACATCTCCGAACTGGCCCAGAGCTACACCGATTCCGTCACTGGCATTCTCCAGGTCTACCTGAACATCTCCTCCAACCAGACCGGCGAGGTCATCAAACTGCTCACCCTGTTCACGATCGTGACCACGCCCCTCATGATGATCGGCACCTGGTACGGGATGAATTTCAGGAACATGCCCGAACTCGAGAACGGTTATTGGGTCGTCCTGGGTGTCGCGCTCGCAAGCACGGCCGCCACCTACTGGTATTTTAAAAAGCGCAAGTGGTTCTAGCTCGCATATGTCACATCCCGTCTGTGCACAGGGCACTCAGACTTCGCAAGAGGACCGCTATGCGGGCTAGAATCCTCGACCCCTTCAACGCAGCTCAGGAAGTTGACTCGTCTACAACGAGTAGGACCGGTCAAGGATCCTAGAGGCGTCCCGCCGGCCATGCCGTCCCCCAAATCCAGTTTTCTCGACAAGGTCCTCGGACGCCTCGGACGCCTCGACACGGCGGACCTGCAGAAGGTGGTCGAGCGATTGGCGCGGGAGCGCAACTTCCTCGAAACGCTCTTCAACACCATCGAGGACGGCGTGCTCGTCGTCGATGCCGAGGGACGGGTGGCCTACTGCAATCAGGCGGTCACCCGCCTGCTCGGTTTGGTCCCCGAGAGCGCCGAAGGACAGCCGATCGCGAGGCTCTTCCCCGAACTCGATTGGGAGAAGATCGCCGCACTCGATCGCCGCGGCGGCCCGCACGCCACCCGGCACGAACTCGAAGTCAGCTTCCCGCGACCGCGCTTTCTGCGGGTCTTGGCGGCTCCGCTCGATGCCGCTGCGCAGGGCAGCGCCGGCGTCGCACTCGTCCTGCACGACGCGACCGAGGCCCGCCAACAGACCTTCGAGGCGATCGAGAGCGAACGGCTGCAGGCCCTGACCCTCCTGGCCGCCGGCGTCGCCCACGAGATCGGCAACCCGCTCAACGCCCTCCACATCCACCTTCAGTTGATGGAGCGCGAACTCAAGAAGTGGGGGGCGGTGACCGACGCCCCAGCCCCCTCGCGCCCGCGACGACGGCGCGCCGCACCCTCCGCTTCGCCCTCCGGGGGCGAGACGGCGGAAATTGCCGACCGGATGCACAAGTACCTCACGGTGGCCAAGGGCGAGATCGTGCGCCTGGACTACATCGTCACGCAGTTCCTCGATGCGATTCGCCCGACGATCCCCCAGATGCGGCCCGCGTTGCTCAACGAGGTGGCCAAGGCAACACTCGACTTGCTCCGCCCGGAACTCGACAACCGCGGTCTCGCCGTCGAGACCCACCTGGCGCGCGACCTGCCCGAAGCCCGATTTGACGCCGCGCAGATCAAGCAGGCCCTGGTGAACCTCATCAAAAACTCGATGCACGCCATGACCCGGGGCGGCGTGCTCACCCTCCGGACAGGCACTGCGGCCGAGGGCGTCTGGATCAGCGTGGGCGACACCGGGACCGGCATTTCCCAGGAGCGGCTCAGCCGGCTGTTCGAGCCGTTCTTCACGACGAAGAAAAAGGGCACCGGCCTCGGTCTGATGATCGTCTACCGCATCGTGCGCGAGCACGGCGGGCGCATCGATGTCGAAAGCCACCCGGGCAAGGGCACCGTGTTTCGCCTCTGGTTCCCCTTGCGCGAACGCGGCCCGCGCCTCCTCGAAGCCGGCGCCGTGGCCGATCAGGAACCGGCTCCAACCGCCTAGCCCGCATGCCCGAGCATCTGACCGTCAACGAGGTCTGCCTGAGCGTGCAGGGCGAAAGCACATTCGCCGGTCTGCCGTGCGTCCTGATCCGGCTCACGGGCTGCAATCTGCGCTGCTCGTATTGCGACACCGCCTATGCGTTCAGGCAAGGCCGTCGTCGAACGATCGAGGACGTCCGGGCCGAGGTCCGCCGTTTGGCGGCGCCCTATCGCTCCGTTCGGCGGCCGGTCTCGATTCCCCTGGTCGAGTTGACGGGCGGCGAGCCGCTGCTGCAGCCGGGATCGCTGCCGCTGCTCGAAGCGCTGTGCGACGACGGTTACACCGTGCTGCTCGAGACCAGCGGCGCGCTCGACATCGCGCCGGTCGACCCCCGCGCGCGGCGCATTATGGACCTCAAGTGTCCGAGCAGCGGCGAGAGCGCCCAGAACCGATGGGAGAATCTGGCCCACCTGCGGGCAACCGACGAAGTGAAGTTCGTGATCGGCACCGAAGAAGACTATCGCTGGGCGCGGCAGGTTGTTTCCGAGCGCCGCCTCGATGAGATGTGCCCGCTCCTGTTCTCCTGGGTTTCCCCGCTCGAACCCGGCCAGCGCGATCCGTCCCTCAAGTCCTCCCCGCCCGGCCAGACCCCGATCTCGCGGCGCGCTCTCGCCGAGCGGATCATTGCGGATGCTCTGCCGGTCCGTTTCCAGGCGCAATTGCACAAGGTCATCTGGCCCGCAGACCAGCGAGGCGTTTGAGTGAAGGCCACCCGTCGCGTTCTCGATCTGCTGCGCGCCTACGAATCGCGCAACGTGACGCTCATCGCCCCGGACCTCTCCGGGCCGATCGTCTGGGAGCGTGCCCGCGGGGTGCACGTCTGGGACCTCGAAGGCCGCCGATACCTCGATCTCACCGCGGCGTTCGGCGTGGCGTCCGCCGGCCACGCCAACCCGCGGGTCGTCGCAACCGCCCGGCGCCAGATGTCCCGTCTCCTGCACGCCATGGGCGATGTGTATCCGCATCGCCTCAAGGCCGCGCTGGCTCGCGAATTGAGCCGCCTCACCTTCGAGCGCTGGACGGGCGGGGCGGGGGGATCGCGGATTTCGAATCGCAGACGCACGATGATCGACTCGACCCGCCAACCGCCCCGGACGGGCAAAGTGATCTTCGGGAATTCCGGCTTCGAGGCCATCGAGGCCGCGTTGAAAACAGCGCTGCTCGCCACTGGCAAGGCGGGCGTCGTCGCCTTTCAAGGCGCCTACCACGGCCTCGGGTACGGCGCGCTCACGGCCACCGAGCGCGCGCATTTCCGGCTTCCGTTCCGGCCTCAACTCAAGCCGTTCGTGCGGTTCGCGCCTTTCCCTGTTTCCGACGACGCCGTCGCGCGCGCCTGTGCCGCCGTGCGCCGTCACCTGGATTCAGGCCGGATCGGAGCCGTGCTGATCGAGCCTGTGCAGGGGCGGTCGGGCATCCGCGTGCCGCCGCCGGACTTCCTCTCGCGCGTGCGAGGGTTATGCGACCAGTTCGGCGCGCTCCTGATCGTGGACGAGATTTACACCGGATTCGGACGCACCGGGCGCTGGTTCGCCTGCGAGCGGAGCGGCGTTGTTCCAGACCTGATCTGTCTGGGGAAGGCATTGACCGGCGGCTTTCCCCTGTCGGCGTGTGTCGGTCGGGCGGATGTGATGGACCGCGCATGGCCGGAGGCGACGGGTGAAGCCATCCACACAAGCACGTTCCTGGGACACCCGGTCGGATGCGCCATGGCCCTGGCCCAGATTCGCGAGATTCGATCCAGACGCCTTCCGGGGCGAAGCGAGCGTCTGGGGACAGTCCTGCGCGCCCGGTTGAGCCGGATGGCGGTGCCCGCCGGCCTGGTCGGCGATGTCCGCGGGCTCGGTCTGATGGTCGGATTCGAGCTGCGCCATCGCGACGGTCGCCCGGCCTGCGACGTCGTGGCCGGGATCGTCAGGCTCATGCTCGACCGGGGTTTCCTCGTTTTGCCCGAAGGTGAACATGGGAACGTCCTTGCATTCACGCCGCCGCTCGTCATCAGCCAAACCGACCTCGAACGGGCCGTCGGAGCGCTCGAGGACGCTCTGGCACAACTCGGGCCGGCATGACTCTCTCCGAAATGCGTCAGGTTCTGACCGCCCGGCACATTCGCCTCACCAAATCGCTCGGTCAGAACTTCCTGCACGACGGCAACCAACTCCGCCGCATGGTGGGCCTGGCTGCCCTGCGACCGAACGACCAGGTGATCGAGATCGGCCCGGGCCTCGGGCCGTTGACCGAACTCCTCCTGGCCGGGGCGCGTGAGGTGTTG
>DAOOQY010000005.1:0-15264 GCA_035389025.1 Verrucomicrobiota bacterium | reverse complement strand
CCCGGGCCTCGGGCCGTTGACCGAACTCCTCCTGGCCGGGGCGCGTGAGGTGTTGGCCATCGAGAAGGACGCGCGTCTGGTCGGTTGTCTCGAAGAACGGTTTGCTGGAAACCACAGGCTCCGCCTGGTGCACGCGGACGCCCTCGATTTCCTCGCCGGGCATGCTGAGGACTGGGCCTCGTGGAAGCTTGTGGCTGCCCTCCCCTACTCGGCCGCGTCGGAGATTCTGATGACTCTCGCCCTGGCCCCGACGTGTCCGGAGCGGCTCGTCATCACCCTGCAACAGGAGGTCGCCCAACGCTTGTCCGCCGGACCGGGATCGCCGGACTATGGCATCCTGACCTTGATCGTCCGCCACAGGTATGCGCCCGCCGCTTCCTTCAGCATCCCGGCCAGTTGCTTCTTCCCACCTCCCAAGATCACCACCACCTGCCTGGCTCTGGACCGGAGACTGGGACCTGGTTTCTCCGCGCCCGAACGGCGCACGTTCGCAAGGTTGGTCCGGAGCGCTTTTTCGCAACGCAGGAAGATGATGTTCAAGCTGCTCAGACGCACATGCGACGAACACGCGCTGCGCAGCGCCTTCGAGACCCTGGACCTGAGCCAGACATGCCGGGCCGAGTCTCTGGACCTCGAGAGAATCGAGGCTCTGGCCCGGCTTCTCACACCCTCGGGCGGGGATGCGCAACGATCGTGATGGAATCGAGGACCACAACTAATTAGGAAGGGGGCCGGACGCGTCCACAACGGATTGTAGATTCGCGAGATTTGGTGTTGTTTTTGGAGGCGGTTTTCATACAATCGGCACCGTCTTGTATCCCTGAAGACAGGTTGCTTGAACATCCGGTTTTTCGCGGTCTGGTTCTTCGAGTCCGAGCAGGTTCAAATATGGCTGACAACGTCCCGACGACTGACAAGTACGACGCCTCCAAAATCGACAAACTCGAGGGGCTCGAGGCGGTCCGGAAGCGTCCCGGCATGTACATTGGCGACCCGGACGAGCGCGGGCTTCATCACTGCGTGTTCGAGGTGTTGGACAACTCGATTGACGAGCACCTGGCAGGCTTCTGCCAGCGGATCGATGTGACGATGCACGTGGACGGATCGTGCTCGATCCGCGACGATGGCCGCGGCATCCCGGTCGACACCCACCCGAAGTGGAACATGCCGGCGGTCGAGTTGGTGCTGACCAACCTGCACGCCGGAGGCAAGTTCGGCCAGGGCGCCTACAAGTACTCGGGAGGTCTGCACGGCGTCGGGGCCAAGTGTGTCAACGCCCTGTCCGAATGGTTCAAGGTCGAGGTCTCGCGCGACGGGAAGGTCTACTACATGGAGTTCGCCCGGGGCGTCACCGTGCGCAAACTCGAAGTCATCGGCAAGTCCAAGCACACCGGCACGCTCATCACTTTCAAGCCCGATCCGGTCATCTTCACCCTGACCACGGAGTTCAAGTTCGAGCACCTGGCGCTCCGGTTGCGCGAACTGGCATTCCTCAACCCGGGCGTCGAAATCCTCCTGACCGACGAGCGAACGGAAAACAAGTCGGAGCGGTTCTTCTATCGGGACGGGATCGAGGAGTTCGTGAAGCAGTTGGGCAAGAGCAAGCAGACGATCCATCCCAAGCCGGTCTGCCTGTCCGGCAAGCGCGTCATCAAGGTCGAGAATCGCGAGGAGGATGCGTTTGTGGACTGCGTGCTGCAGTACACCGACAGCTACAACGAGCAGATTCTCTGCTTCGCCAACTCGATCGCCAATCCCGATGGCGGAACGCACCTGACGGGATTCCGGAGCGCCTTGACCCGGGCGATCAACCAGTACGCCAAGGCCAATGAACTGCTCAAGGAGAAGGACGCCTCGATCAGCGGCGACGATGTGCGGGAAGGATTGGTCTGCGTGCTGAGCGTCAAACTGCCCAACCCCCGCTTCGAGTCCCAGACCAAGGTCAAGCTGGTCAACACCGAGATCGACGGCGTCGTCTCCTCGATCGTGTACGACGGGTTGATGACCTACTTCGACGCCAATCCGTCCGTGGCCAAGAAGATCATCGAGAAGTGCCTGATGGCGGCCCGGGCGCGCGAGGCGGCGCGCAAGGCGCGGGAAGCGGTGCGCAAGACCGCGCTGACCGGGGGCGGCCTGCCAGGCAAACTGGCCGATTGCTCCGACCGCGACCCGGCGAACACCGAGCTTTACATCGTCGAGGGCGATTCCGCCGGCGGCTCGGCCAAGCAGGGCCGGGATCGAAAGTTCCAGGCCATCCTGCCGATTCGTGGCAAGCTGATCAATGTCGAGAAGGCGCGATTGGACAAGGTGCTGCAGAACCTCGAGATTCGGACGATGATCACGGCGGTGGGCACCGGCATCGGCGACAGCGAAGGCGAAGGGGCCTTTAACCTCGAAAAACTGCGCTACCACAAGATCATCATCATGACCGACGCCGACGTCGATGGCGCGCATATCCGCACGCTGCTGCTGACCTTCTTCTACCGGCAAATGCCCGAACTGATCCGGCGCGGGTTCGTCTACATCGCCCAGCCGCCGCTCTACCAGATCGCCCGCAAAAAGCGGGTCGAATACGTCGAGGACGATCCGCAACTCAATCGCATCCTCATCCAGTTGGGCACCGAAGACGTCCGGCTCCGCAACGTGGCCGATGGGCGGGAGTTCAACGAACGGCAGTTGTCCGAGATTCTCGAATTGCTCGTCGTCCTCGAAAAGTACGTGCGCGCGCTGCAGCGCCACGGAGGCGACTTCGCCGAGTATGTCGAGAAACGGCGTCCGGACACCCACGAACTGCCGCGCCACCTGGTGAAAGTGCGGCAGGGAAACGACGAGGCGGTGCACTACTTCCACACCGAGGAGGAGTTGCGCGAGTTCGGCGAGGCCAACCCCGATCTCGGGCTCTTCGGCGAAGAAGAGACCGCGGCCGGCGCCGACAGGAAAAATGGCCACAACGGCCCAACACGCCGGGCGCGCCACGTCGAGTTGCACGAAACCAAGGCCGTCGAAGACCTGCTCGCAAAACTGGCCCGCAAAGGGCTCAACGTCGAGCACTTCGCCGCCCAGGACAAACCGCTCTTCGAACTGGTCGAAGGCGAGGGCGAGCGGGCCCAAATCAGGCCGATCTTCTCCATCCCGGAGATTCTGCTCGGGATCAAGGAGGTCGGGAAACGGGGTCTCCAGATCAAGCGGTTCAAGGGCCTGGGAGAGATGAACCCGAAGGAACTCTTCGAAACGACCATGAACCCGGCCCGCCGCAAGCTGCTGCGCATCGACCTGACCGACGCCGTCGAGGCGGAGGAGATGTTCACCAAACTGATGGGCGACGAAGTCGAGCCCCGCCGCCAGTTCATCGAAGACAACGCGCTCAATGTGCGCAACCTGGACGTCTGAAGCGTTCTATCCCCATCGTCCCCTATGCCCGAAGAGAGCCAAACGCCGCCCCCGCCCCCTCCGCCCGAGAGCCCCACGCCGCTCTACGCCGCGAACGAAAAGGTCGAGAAGATCAACGTCGCCGAGGAGATCAAGAACTCGTTCCTCGATTACTCGATGTCGGTGATCATCTCGCGCGCCCTGCCCGACGTGCGCGACGGACTCAAGCCGTCCCAGCGCCGCATCCTCTACGCGATGTTCCACGACCTGGGCCTGCTGCCGACCCGCCGACACCTCAAGTGCGCCCGCATCGTCGGCGAGACGATGGGCAAATACCACCCGCACGGCGATCAAGCCATCTACCCGACCCTCGTCCACATGGCGCAGCCGTGGGCGATGCGGGACACGCTGGTCGATGGACAGGGGAACTTCGGATCCGTCGAAAACGACCCGCCGGCGGCAATGCGTTACACCGAGGCCCGCATGACGCACCTCGGCGCGGTCCTGATGGAGGACTTGGACAAACAGACGGTGGATTTCGCGCCGACTTACGACGAGGAACACGAGGAACCGGTCGTGCTGCCCGCGGCGTTCCCGAACCTGCTGGTCAACGGCGGCACCGGCATCGCCGTGGGCATGGCGACCAACATGGCCCCGCACAACCTGGGCGAAGTGGTCGATGCAATCTGCGCCCAGATCGATAACCCGGGCATCACCATTCCCCAGTTGATGAAGCACATCAAGGGCCCGGACTTCCCAACCGGCTGCATGGTCTGCGGGCTCGAAGGCATCCGCCAGTACTTCGCCACCGGCCGCGGCAGCGTCAAGATTCGCGGGCGGGTCGGCGTCGAGCAGCTTAAGGGCGGACGCGAGCAGATTGTCGTCACCGAGATTCCCTACAACGTCAATCGGGCGCAACTGGTCGAGCGGATCGCGACGCTCGTCAACGAGGGCGAACTCAAGGAGTTCAAGGACATCACGGCCGTCCGCGACGAGTCGGACGAGAACACGCGGGTGGTGATCGAGTTGAAGCGGGATGCCGTGGCGAAGGTGGTCATCAACAACCTCTACCGCCACACGGCGCTCGAAACGAGTTTCGCCGTCAATGCCCTCGCCATCGACCATGGACGGCCCAAGACGCTCAATCTCAAGGAACTGATCAATTGCTACATCGAGCACCGACGCGAGGTGATCCTGCGCCGTACTCGATACCTCCTTGGCAAGGCCGAGGAGCGGGCCGAAATCCTCGAAGGCTACCTCGCCGCAATCGCCAACCTCGACGAGTTCATCCGGATCATCCGCACTTCGAGAACCCGCGACGAGGCCAAGGTCAAATTGCTCGCCTTCGAGTGGACCCGGCTCCAGGTCGAAAGCTGGGGAATCCGGATTCGGCAGGAAGCCCGGCTGGTTAACGGCCGATACAGCCTCACGGAGCGCCAGGTGGACGAGATTCTCAACCTGCGCCTCTATCAACTGACCGGACTCGAGATCGACAAGGTCGCGGCCGAGTACAAGGCCTTGCTCGAAACCATCCACGATCTGCTCGACATCCTGGCCAAGGAAGCGCGCGTGTTCGCCATCATCAAGGCCGAGTTGCAGGCTGTGAAGGCGAAGAATGCCACGCCCCGCCTGACGGATTTGGTGCCCGACGAGGGCGAGATCGCCATCGAGGATTTGATCGCCAACGAGGGCGTCATCATCACGATGACCCACAACAGCCTCATCAAACGCACCGCGATCTCCTCCTACCGCGCCCAGCGCCGCGGAGGCAAGGGCGTGATCGGCATGACCGCGCGCGAGACCTCGGCCGTCGAGGGCGACGCGCCCGATTTCATCGAGCGGCTCTTCACCGCCAGCACGCACGATTACCTCATGTTCTTCACCAACACGGGGCGGGTCTACGTCGAGCGCGTGCACGAAATCCCCGACATGGGCCGCGCCGCCAAAGGACGCAGCATCGCCAACCTCCTCGAACTCCAGGCGGGCGAGAAGGTGACCGCGCTCATCCGCATCGAGAGCAAGACCGGACCGGCCAAGGAGGATGTCACGTGGCAGCAGCCCGGTTGCATCTTCTTCGCCACCCAGTCGGGCACCGTCAAAAAGACCGCCCTGGCCGAGTTCGCCAACGTGCGCCGCGGCGGCATCATCGCCATCGGCATCGAGCCCGGCGACACGCTCATCGATGTCCGCTACACCCGCGGCACCGACGAGGTCGTCCTCATCACCCGCGGCGGCATGAGCATCCGCTTCTCCGAGGAGGACGTCCGCTCGATGGGCCGGCCCGCAACCGGCGTCCGCGGCATCTCCCTCGATCCCGAGGACCGCGTCGTGGCCGCCGCCGTGGTGGATTCGGAAGCGACCTTGCTCGTCGCGGGCGAGAACGGCCTCGGCAAACGCACCCGCTTCGAGGAGTACCGCATCCAGTCGCGCGGCGGCAAGGGCATCATCACCATGAAGACCACCGAACGCACCGGCGGCGTCCTGGGCGCCCTCACCGTCCGGGAAGCCGACGAGGTCATGCTGATCACCGCCGGCGGTCAAATGGTGCGGATCGCCGTCAGGGACATCCGTGAGACCGGACGGAATGCGCAGGGGGTCAAACTGATTGACCTCGACGAAAGTGACCGCCTGCAGGGCATCGCGCCCGTCATCAGCGAGGAGAAGGAAGACTCCGGCGAGGACAACTCGACTCCGGCCTCAGAGCCACCGACGGACTGATACTCAAGTCAGGTTGCGGCTCTCGGTGTTGACCGGGTCTGTCGTTCTTGTCACCACGAAGGACACGAAGAGCACGAAGAAGGGAAGCAGTATGACAGGTGAAGCGGCCCGCTGACTGCCGGGCGACCGGGAGCTTGGAGGGTGAATGGGACGGGCTCACTCCCTCTTCGTGTTCTTCGTGTTCCTCTCTGTCTCTGTGGTTCAATGCGGGACGGTGACAGTCATCGACGGGGGATTCACCACAGAGCCGCAGAGTTCACAGAGAAGACCTTAATCCACAGAAGGACGCAAAGAACCGCAAAGGACCGGCCTTCATGAGGGATTGGGGATGGGACCTGGCTGTGAATCCAGCTCGGCACGAGCGGAAGGAAGCCGCCCAATCGTCTTTCATCCGTGGCTCCCGCGGGCTTATCCGTGCCATCCGTGTTTCATCTGTGGCTCTTTGGATGCGGTGTTCAGGTCTGTATGTGCAGGTCGCGGAGTTGGGCCACGGAGGCGGTGCCGGTGGTGCCCAGTTGGTGGATGACAATCGACGCGGCGAGACTGGCCAGTTCGAGCGCCTCGCGCACCGACGCCCCCGCCGCGAGCCCCGCCGCGAGATTGGCCGTGACGGCGTCACCCGCGCCCACAATGTCGATGTCGCCCCGCAACGGCAGCGCGGGCACATGCTCGGACGTGCCGTCCGGGGAAGCGCCAATCATGCCGTGCTCGGCAAGCGTGACAAACACCGGGCGCCCATGGTCTCGAGCGAGGGTCAGCGCCGCCTGGCGGACCGAGGCAGCGTCCGCGACATCCGCGGCTCCGCCGGTCAGGGCGGCAAGCTCGCGCGCATTCATCTTGAAGATGACGGGCGGGAAGCCCCGGAGGCCGCGTCGGCTGTCGGCCAGAATGGGCAACCGGGGGTGGTCCGCAGCCAGGCGGTTTACGGACGCCAGCACGGCGCGCGTGACGACTCCCGTGTCGGCCAGGTCCACCTGATCGAGCAGGATCAACGCATCGATGCGTGAGGCCAGGCCTTCGAGACTCTCAGCCAGCCGCTCCTCGATGTCGCGCGGCGTCGGCGTCCAGTTCTTGCTGTCAAGCCGGTTGAGTTCGACCGGCGGGCGTCCGGGTTCGACCACGAGGGGTTTGCAGTAGGTGAACGTGCGGCGCGCGCCTGTCGTCACGAAGAAGTCCATCCGCACCCCGGGCATCCCGGCCAGGGCGCGCCTCAGTTCGAATCCCTCGCCGTCGTCTCCGCAGAACCCGACCGGATAGAGCGTCCCGAGTCCGAGGGCGACAAGGTTGTTGAGGATGGTGCCGGCGGCTCCCGGCTGGCCGCGCACGCGGACGACGTTGTGGACCGGCAGGCCTGTTTCGAGCGATGTCTCCGCCCGCCCCGGGTCAATCTCGAGATAGCGGTCCAGACAGAAATCCCCGGCGACCGCGACGCGGAGCCCGGAGTAGCGTCCGGTGAGTGTCGAGAACCGTTCGGGGGTCATGGCGTTTTCGTCTTCGGTTTGTCGGCGAGCGCGTGGTGGAGATGATGCAGGAAGGCGACGTTGTCGCACTGGACGTAATGCATCGTGCCGCCCATGCGCGCGTAGCTCTTGCAGAAGCGGAGGTAGTAGGCCGGGTTGTCGCGCGGCGGCTCGCCCCGGGTCCAGTCCCAGCGCCCGCCATCTTGCAGATCGACCACGTAAAGCGTGTGTCCCTGGACAATGGGGCGTCCGGCCTGGATTCGGAGATTGTTCACGCAACTCAGTGTCTTCTCGAAAACCTGCGGCCCCATGATCGCCGATCCGATCGACATCACCACGCCGCCATCGAGTCCCTCGACCGCCGTGGCGAACCGGGCAAAATCGATGCCGCCCGCCCTCCCGATCGCCGCCCCATTGAACATGGGATGAGTGGCGATGATGTCGTAACCGATTCCGGGATGGACGGTCAGCGGAATCTCGTGCCGGAAGGCATTGGCCAGCACCGAGACGTTGCGCCAACGGTGCAGGACCATCAGGGGACCCGACGCAATCCCGAATTGGCGGATTGCGTGCAGCAATTCGATCCGGGCCGGCGTGAGCGGATGGTGCGGGTCGGCGCGCACCTGGGCCTCGAGTTCGCCGGCTGTGGGCACCTGCCCGCCATCCTGGTAGATGAACCGGCCCAACGCCCGCCCGTACCCCTCGCCCCTGAGCCCGCCCAACAGGAGCGCCAGATGGATGCAGCGGCCTGTCTCGTCCCACGTGCCGAACGTGCCGGTGGCGACATTGGCGCGGACGCTTTCGGTCGAGCGTCCGAGGAACGAGAATTCCCAGTCATGGATTGTCCCTGCGCCGTTGGTGGCCAGGTGGGTGAGATGGCCATGATCGAGCAACCGCACCAGGAGCAACTGCCCGCCATTCTTGATGAGGTGGGCGCCGTAGATGAGCATCACGCTCGCCCCGCGTTGCCGGGCCTCGCGGATGCGCGCGGCGCACTCCCGCACCAGCCGCGCATTGGCGTCCGAAACGGGCGGCGGATCGTTCGAGGGTTCGACGAGAATCTCATCGAGCCGGCTCAGGCTTTGGCGCTGCTCGAGGGGGAGCACGCGCACGCGGCGCAGATCAAGCCCGGATGTTTCACACAGCTTCGCGCAGTCTGACATCCGGGCTATGGCAAAACCGCGCCCAGGAAGGGAACCGGGAGCATTCTGTCGGTCCTGCGAGTGGTCTGTCATGGGAACAGTGTGTTGCAGTTCTCGATCTCTCGAACCTGGCGCGGTTTTGCCGTTCTAGCCTGCATGGTGACTTCTCTTGAGAACTCCGGCTTCGCGGTGGCAAAAAGTGGCGAGAATGCAGGCTAGGCCCCGGTGTCCCCGAGAAGGATGGGAAGCAGTGTCAGGGCGTCCCGGAAGTCCGGAATAACCACGTCCGCGCCCACACCGAGCAGCCGCTGCCGCTTCCACTCGTCGAACTGTCCCGACCCGTTGTTGGCCTCGTCGCTGGCCACGGCGACGGCCAGGCCGCCGACCTCCTTCGTGTTCTGGATTTCGACGTAGCCGTCGCCAAACGAGAGCAATTGGGCGCCGTCGATCTGGTTCTCCCGCAGAATCCGGTCGATCACCATCTTCTTCGAGAACTGTTTGTAGTCATCGAGCGCCCCATAGATGCGGGGGCCAAAGTACCGGGTGAGCCCCAGGGCCGCCGCCTCCTGTTTCACGAACACCTCGTCCGTCCCGCTGGCCAGGTACAGCGCGAACCCGCGCCGCCGCAGTTCGTCGAGAAACGGGCGGGCTTCGAACACGAGCAGATCGTCCGGTTCGAGCGTTCCGCTGGCGAGGGCGTCGATGCGATGGCGGATGCGGGCATCGAGCCGGCGCAGGTACTCGTGTTTGTACCAGAGCGGTTCGCGCGGCTCGCCTCCGCGCTCGCGGATGCGTTCGGCCAGTTGGATCATCTGGTAGATCGTCTGCTTGCCGTTGAGCCGCATGATGTCCTCGAACGCCAGCCGCCGCAGCGCCTCGGGCGTCTCACCCGGTTGGGCCGGCAGCATCTCGACGAACATCGGCACCATCACGTCCGGCCAGCCCTGCCGGATCAGCGACAGCGTGCCGTCGAAGTCGAACAGCACATGGCTAATGCCGGGGCGCGGCGCGAACGAGGGCGCGAACTCGACCAATCCCTGAAATGACCCGCCTCCAGCCTGTTCTGGCGCTGTCGCGGCTTTGGGCCCGGGCTCCGGCCCCGCGTCTGCAACCTCGACGCCTTCGGACGCCACTTCCGGCTGCGGGACCGGTTCGATCGGATGCGCTTGTTCCGGGCCGGCCTCTGCTTCCGGGGAGCCCGACGGGGCGCCGACTTCCGGGGCTGCGGGCTGATCCGGGGAGTCGCCTGCGCTTGGAGGCGGCGACGGCTGGGGCAAGGCCTCGGCCGATGACGTTGAAGCCGACGCCGCGGCAGGAGCTTGAACGCTCACAATCGCGCGCCGGAGCAACTGACCCTGAAACAGATGTCCGATGGCCACGGTCTCGAGCACGGTTGCGCCCTCGGGGACGGCCGCTTTCGCATCGGACACCTGATGCCGTTCGGGGTCGAAGGGCGTGCCCGGGGCGGCCACAACAGGCACCATGCCGACGCGGCGTGCGGCATCGCGGCAGGCGTTCTGAAACTGGGTGAACTCGTGGATGAGCCCGGGCTGCCCGGACCGCACGCCGGCCAGGTAGAGGGCGTAGACATTGTCCAGGATGCGGACGAGGACCTGGAGCCAGTCGCCCTCGGCGCGGCGGAGCTTGGTGGCCTCGAGGCGCAGGTGATGGCGCTCGGAGTCCTCCGCTCTCTGCATGAAGGCCTGGAAGGCGCGCTGCTCCTCGGTCATGCGATCCATGACCTCGCGCGCCGCGGCGACCGTTTTGCCGGCGTGTTCGTGGGCCGTTTGCCACTGGCCGGTGGCGGTCTCGATGCGGTCCGCGACATCCTGGACCTGCTCGATCTGCCGGAGGGTGTCGGCCAGGCCCTCCATCTCGACGAGCTTGAGTTCGGCATGGTGCCGGAGGCGAAAGGGCCACACGGCCAGCATGGAGCCCAGGGCCACACAGGCGGCAAAAGCGCACACCTCGATGGCTGTCATGGGCCGGTGCGCCTGCTGCCAGATCACCAGGGCGGCTGCCACCAGGAAGAGGTCGCCGACAACAAAGGGCAGAAAGAGCTGTGCGCCCAGGTTCACTCGAGTGGTGCGGTCCGTCATGGGGCCGGAGGTTATGCCGGCGCACCCGCGGCTGGCCACGGAAAAGTTGCGTGAGGGCGCGCGGGCGGCGCAGGGGAACTCACTCGTAGCGGAGCGACTCGATGGGGTCGAGATTGGCGGCTTTGTAAGCCGGGTAGGTGCCGAACAGGACGCCGACGATCGAACAGATTGTGAGCCCGAGCGCGACCCAATCGAGGGGGATCACCGGCGGGAGCTTGAGGAAGTAAGCGGCCGAATTGCCGCCGAGAATGCCCAAGACGACTCCGATCACTCCGCCCACCTGGCAGAGCACGATCGCTTCCATGATGAACTGGGTCATGATGTTCCGCTTCTTCGCCCCGATCGCGCGGCGAATGCCGATCTCGCGCGTGCGTTCGGTCACCGACACCAGCATGATGTTCATGATGCCGATGCCCGCCGCCACCAGGGCGATCGAACTGACCACCGCGACGCCGATCCGGACCGTCAGAGTGAAGCTCTTGAACTGCGAGATCAGGGAGTCGTTCGAGAACACCTCGAAGTCATCCTCGACCCCCGGCTTCACCTTGCGCGCCGTGCGCAGGATGCCGCGCACCTGCTCGACGGTGTCCTCGTACATCGCCTGATTCTGCGCCTGCACGAGGATGGACAGGCTCCGCCACATCCGCCCGTAGCGGTTGAGACCCGTCGTGAGCGGAATGATGGCGAAGTTGTCCTGGTCGCCCCCGAGCGAGGCCCCTTTGGATTCGAGCACGCCGACCACCGTGTAGCCGATGCCGTCGAATTTGGCCTTCTCGCCCAAAGCCGACCCGTGGGGGAAGAGAATCTTGGCCAGACTGCCCCCCAGCACGCACACATCCTTCGCACTGTCGATATCCGACTCGATCAGCCCGCGGCCTTCACCGACGATCCAGTTGCGCGCGGGGAATCCGCCCACGGTGGCGCCGACCAGGCTGACATTGGGCGGCGTCTTGTCGTAGCGCGAGATCGCCTCGCCGGTCCAGAACCCGCTCTGGATGCCGACGGACTGGGCCAGGGTGGCCTTTTCCATCACCGCCTTGCCGTGGGCGAACGTGATGTCCTTGCGGCGAAGGTACTTTTCGAACCCCTCCGGCCCGCCGAAGTGCACGGCCGGCCATTTGCGAATCTGGAAGGTGTGGCTGCCCAACTGGCTGAGTTCATTCTCGATGTTGCTCTGCAACACACGCATGGCCGTCATCACCACGATGATCGAGAACACGCCCACCAGCACGCCCAAGACGGTCAGGCTCGAACGCAACTTGTGCGTCGTCAGCGCCCCGATCCCCATGACGAAGCTCTCCTTGACCTCAGCCCAGATCAGGTTGCGGCCGGCGTGTCGAGGGCGTGGCGAAAGAACGGTCATGTCACTCGTTGCGCAACGCGTCCACCGGGTTCATCCGCGCCGCGCGCCAGGCGGGCAGGAAACCGGCCAGCACGCCGGTGAGCAGCGAGACCAGCAGCGCGAGGCCGACGATGGACAGGGAAATGGTTGCGGGCATCACTTTGCGCAGCAGCAGCGTGCCGGGCGCGGCGATGGCCAGGCCCAGGAGCCCTCCCAAAAAACAGATCATCGCCGCTTCGAGGAGGAACTGCACCAGAATCGCCCGGCGCTTGGCCCCGATCGCCTTGCGCACGCCGATCTCCTTGGTCCGCTCGGCGACGGACACGAACATGATGTTCATGATGCCGATGCCTCCGACGAAGAGCGACAGTCCGGTGATGAACATGCCGATCGTGGCGATCGTGCCGGTGATCTTGTCGAACGTCTTGATGAACTGGTCCTGCTGGTTGATCGCAAAATCGTCGTCCTGGCCCGGCGCCAGGCGCCGCAGCTTGCGCATGATCCCGCGGGCCTCCTCGCGCGTGTCGTCGAGACTGTCCATGTCACGGGCCTTGATCTGGATCGAGTAGTCGGGCCGCTGGGTGAAGAGCGATGTGAATTGCCCGATGGGGACGATCACCTGGTTGTCCAGACTGAACGCGCCCAGGAATTCCCCCTGCGGTTCGAGCACACCCACCACATCAAAGGGATAGCCCCCCACATGGACCCGCGCCCCGACAGGCGATTCGCCCCGAAACAGGTTCGTGGCGGTCTGCGCCCCGAGCACGCACACCGGACGCCCTCCCTCCGCCTCGCCCGCCGTCAGAAACCGTCCGCTGGCAACGCTCGTTCCGCCGGTGTACAGGGCCTGATCCGTCGTTCCGATCACCATCACCGACGAGGCGCTGCGGTTCTTGTATTTCACCGGGCGCGCGGTGTTCACGGTGGGGGCGACGGCGCGCGCCGATGTGATCTGCCGCTGGAGTCCCCGGACCTGGTCCCAGGTGATTTCGCGTCGTCGATTCTGGCGAATCCACTCCTCATGGGAGTTGATGAACCAACTGTAGCGTTCGAGATAGAGCACGTCGCTGCCCAGAGCCGAGATGCTCTGGTTGAACCCCCGCTTGAGCCCCTGGATCGCGGTCCCCATCAGCGTGACGGTCACAATCCCAATCACGATGCCCAGCGTGGTCAGACCGGCCCGCATCTTGTTGGCCCGCGTGGCGTCCCAGGCGATCCGCAGCCCCTCACGCAGTTCAATCCACCAGTGCATGCGAACCCACCCTTTCGTCGCTGGCAATCAGACCGTCGCGAATCCGCAGGATGCGGCGGGCGTGCAGCGCGATCTCCTCCTCGTGGGTGACCACGATGATGGTGTGGCCCTGATCGGCGAGGGCCTCGAACAGGCTCATGATCTCGGCGCCCGTCTTCGAGTCGAGGTTGCCGGTCGGCTCATCCGCCAGCAGGATGGACGGGCGGTTGACCAGGGCGCGGGCCACGGCCACGCGCTGCCGCTGGCCTCCCGACATCTCGGTGGGCTTGTGATTGACCCTGTCGGCCAGACCGACGTTCGTCAGGGCTTCGAGCGCCAGTTGCCGGCGCTCCTCGGAAGGAACGCCCGCGTACACCAGCGGCAGTTCGACGTTGTGCAGCGCGTTGGCGCGCGGCAACAGGTTGAACGTCTGGAACACGAACCCGATTTCCTTGTTCCGGACCTCCGCCAACTCGTTGTCGTCCATGTCGCTGACGTTCGTTCCATTCAGCTCGTATGCGCCCGAACTCGGCGTGTCCAGACACCCGATCAGGTTCATCAGCGTGGATTTTCCCGAGCCCGACGGCCCCATGATGGCCACATACTCGGCCCGGCCCACCTCGATGGAGACCTCGCGGAGCGCGTGGATCGTCTCCGTCCCCATCTGATAACGCCGTGAAACCCGGCTGAGACGAATCAAGCTCATCTCGTCTCCGTCGCCTTGTCCTTGTCCTTGTCCGGCGTGAGAGCGCCGATGCGGACCTTCTTGCCGTCATCGAGGTCCGAGCGCAGGGCCTTGTAACTGCCGGAGATGACCTCCTGGCCTTCCGCAACACCCTCGAGAATCTCGGTATAGGCATCGTCGCTGATCCCAATCTTGACCGGAACCATGCGCGCCCGGTCGTTCTCCTTCAGAAAGACGACCTCGACGTGTTTGGGTTTGTCTCCGGGCTTCTTCGACGCGGTCGTGGCGGTGCCGTTTGTCGCGGGGGCGGCATTGGTCGCCTGGGAGGTCTCCGGAGCGGGCGTGTTGGTTCCGGTCTGCGCGGTGCTGTTGGTGGGCGCTGCGGCGTCCTTGGCGGCGGTTGCGGCCTGCGCGCCCTTGACGGGCGTCTTGCCCTGGCCTGGAGGTTTCGGAATGCGCGTTGTCACGCTGGCGATCGGGACGCTCAGCACATTGGTGCGCGAGCGTGTCTCGACCTCCGCCGTCACCGTCATCCCGGGCCGGAACGGCTCCTTCTCCTTGATGCGAATCTTGACCTCGAACTTCGTGGCGTCGGTCGATTGGCTGCCGCCGCCGCTCCCGAACACCAGCCCCTTCGACGAGTTGGCAATCTCGGTCACCGTCCCGCTGAACTTGCGGTCCTTGTAGGCGTCCACCTCGAGCCGCGCGTTTTGTCCCAACTGAATCAGGACCACATCGATCTCGCCAATGTCGACGCGCGCCTCCATCTCGTTGAGGTCGGCGATCACCATGACCTCCGTCCCCGCCATCATCGCGGTGCCAACCACCCGTTCGCCCAGTTGCGAGTTGAGCCGGCTCACGGTGCCATCGAGCGGCGACACGATCGTTGTCTTGGACAGGTCTTCCTCCGCCTTCTCGAGCGCGGCCTTGGCCATCTCGACCTGATGGATCGCATGCTGCAGTTGGGCCTTGTTGATCTCACACGTGGTCTGAACGGCGAGAAATTCGGCATCCGGCAGCAGCTTGCTCTCATGCAGCGCCTCGGCCCGTTGCAGATCGATCTCCGCCTTCTTCACATTCGCCTCGGCCGTCACCCTGCCCGCCAATGCGCCCTTGTAGTTTGCCTCGGACGAATCGCGCTGCGCGACGTAAAGGTCCGGCTTGATCTTCAGCAGCAGATCGCCCTTCTTGACCTCGTCCCCCTCTTTCACCGGCAGT
>DAOOQY010000004.1:0-21445 GCA_035389025.1 Verrucomicrobiota bacterium | reverse complement strand
GGCGTTCAAACCCATGCCGCTCGCCAACGCCAGCGGGTACCTCGCCCACAAACCCATCAGCAGCGTCGGCACCGCGGCCCCCAGACACGTCGCCGTCAGGACTGCGGCCTTGGACATGCCTGCGTCGGCGAGCATGGCCGGATTGACGAAGACGATGTAGGCCATGGTCATGAAGGTGACCAGGCCCGCCATCGCCTCCTTGCGCGGCGTGGTCTTGTGGGCCTCGAAGTCGAACAACCGATGCCAGGCAGCGCCCGGGGTGGCGTGTTCGTCAATGGCGTTGTTCATGGGGATCACGGACCGGTTCGAGCAGAAGCGACTCGATCTCTTCGTAGGTTTCGACGACGTGGCTTGCGGCCGCCAGGCGTTCGGACGGCAGGGTGTTGGTGATGGCGATGACTTCCATCCCGGCCGCGCGCGCAGCCTCGACACCGTGGGCGGAGTCCTCGACAACGCAGCACCGGGCGGCCGGCACCGCCAGCAGTTCGGCCGCGCGCAGGAAGACGTCCGGGGCGGGCTTGCCGCGCGCGACATCCTGCACGCTGACCACGACCGAGAAGAAACGCCCGAGTTGTTTCATGGCCAGGACCTCTTCGATCACCGGGTGATTCGATCCCGAGGCGACGGCCAGCGTGTAGCGCGGCGCCAGCCTCTCGAGCAAATCCGGCAGGCCATCGAACAGCGGTTGGTCGCGTCGGAGAATGTCAATCAGCCGGTTCTGCTTCAAGGCGAGAAGCTCCTCGATCGACTGGCGTGGTCTGTGCTTGGCGATAAAATCGAGCCAGAAGGCCCGATCCGATCGGCCATAGTACGCCGCGAAATCCATTCCGTGGCGGTCGCCGTAGCCCAATTCGTCGAAAATCTCCCGAAACGCCCGCTCGTGGCGGGGCTCGCTGTCGACGATCACACCGTCCATGTCGAATATGATGGCGTCAAAAGGGTTCACTGAGGCCTTCAAGAATGTTCGGACCGGATTCTCCTGCAACCATGACGCCTCCCGCCTTCGGGCCGGGGGCACACACCTGCATTGCGGCGCAAGAGTATTGTCGCAGCCCCGATGCAGTCAAATCCCGGCTTGCCGGCGCCAGGAGATGCTCGATTGCGCGAAGGCGAAACAGGTTAAGCTCGTCGCCTATGCCTATCCGACGCCGGGCTGGAAACAGAAGCCCGAGCGCAGGCTCACCGGCTTCTACGCCGACGTGTCGGGTTTGGCGCCCGACACGCGCCACGGCATCGAGGTCACGCTGCCCGAGAGCCTCAAGCCCGGCCAGTTCCAGGGTTTGTTCTTCGAAAACCTCGAGGCGGAATGGACCACCACGATTGCCGGCCGGCCCTGACGAAGCGTCAGGGAGTGCAGAGTCGCAGAGTCGAGATTTGAGATTTGAGATTTGAGATTTGAGAGCTTCCGGTTCGGAATCCCCATGCGCACCATGACGACGTGCCCTGAAGCCTGCCTGCACCCTGTGTCGGACACAGTTGTCCTGGTTTCCGGGCGCGGGTTTCGCGACAGGCCGGGCATCCGCAATCGGCCCTCCGACGTTTGGTTGCGGCTTTGCCGCGCTAAGAAATAGCCGGGCTAAGGCTTTCCGAGCTTTTGAAGCTTGGTGAAGAAGTCGCGGAAGATCGGGTCGCGCTCGAGGAAGTAGACGCTGCGGATCAGGTGTCTCGAGTTGTCGAAGCTGAAGGTGAAATTGTCGGTCGGGATCGGGCTGTGGACGAGGTTTGACGGCAGCCAGCGACTGTCAATGACCCAGGCCACCGCGGTCATATCCCAGAGCACCTTGGACCACGCGAAATGGTCCCGATGATAGTCCTTGAAGATTCCGAGCAGGTACTCGCCGATGGCCCCTCGGCCGGCCAGATTGGCCTCCATCTCGGGCACGGTGGTGGTGAAGTGCGTGACGACGGGGGTGCACGGCAGTTGCACCAAGGCGACGCCGCAATTGAAAACGGTCTTCGAGGCAGTGAGGTCCTGATGGTAGTTGAACTCGTGCTGGTGCGGCCAGTCGAGGCCGTTGCCGCCCAGCCAGACGACGACGATGTTCGGCAGGATCGAGGGATCGAGGAGCAGTGCGTTGGCCACGTTGCTGATCGCTCCCACGGCCACGACGTAAAGCGGGCGGTCCGGGCTGTGCGCCTTCGCCCGGCGGATCAGGTCAAGCGCCGCCGGGCTTTCCTCCGGCTGCTTGGGGTCGGTGACGTAGCGGCGGCTGCCCATGAAAGCAAAGTTCTCCGGGGAACGGTTCAACTTGCCGAGGATGCGGAGGATTTCCTCGTGGCTCCGTTCCATGCCGTTCTCCGGGCTGGTGGAGCGGTCGTTCTTGAACGGAGCGGCATAGACGGCCTCGACCTTCAACTCCGGCGAGATCAGCGCGTAGACCAGGGCGAACTGATCATCGATTTCGTTGTAGGTGTCGGTGTCCAGGACCATCGGGACGGGCCGTTGGGTGGGAGGCTGCAGCAGTGCGATGCGTTGCGCGTCGGTCAGTTTGGGGAACGACTGCGCGGCGACCGGAAGGGTGGCGCCGGCCAGGAGACCGAGACTGGTCAGGATCAGAAGGCGTTTCATAGCTGGGGCAGGAGTCTAGTCCTGGGACGCTTGAGATGGCAGAGAAATCGACGAGCAGGACCTCATGCTGACCCCTGGGCCGGGTCAGGGGGCGGTTACCTGGAGCCGGGCCAACTCGAGGAGGAGGCGTTCGAGTTGGCGGTAGTAATCGTCTTCGTTCAACTTGGACTTGGCGTCGCGGAGGCGGAAGAGATCCAGTTCGAGGGCGTCGCGGCGGGCGCGCGACTCGGGGGTGAGGGTGGATTCCTGGGGGCTGGGGAGCAGATGAATCTGGTGGGCGCGGGCGCCGTCCACCGCGGCGCCGGAGTCAGCCTGTTTGATCGCGCGCACGCCGCGGAACCACTCGAATGGTGTCCCGCGGCCGTCGCCGTTGTCGTCGATGAGCGCGTGCTCGGTGGCGAGGCGTCCTTGGGTCTTGTACCACTCGGCAACGCGATGCGAGGCGGCGAGGAAGGCTTCGAGCAGCGAGGTTTGGCCGTCCTGATCCAGATCGCTTTCGGGTGCAAGGATCGCTTCGGCCAGGAAATCGCCGAGGCGGGCGAAGTTCTGCTCGTGTCGGCTCCGTGTGGCGGTGACGACGACCCGGTTTGTTGCGCTGAGCCGGGCGAGGAAGGGCGCGCTTGAAGACGTCGTGTTCACGACGACCAGCGGTCGGGGGCACGGCTTGAGCCAGTCCGCCAGATCGGTCGCGGTGAGGTCGGGTCCGCGCAGATTGTGCCGGGCTTCTTTGCCGTCGAAGGTGCCGTGTCCGATCATGACGATCCAGAGCGGGGCGAGGCCGTTGGTGGTTTCGGTTGCCAATGTTTGTCTGAGGCGTTCGAGGTCGGTGCCGTTTGGAGCCGGCTCGGCGCCGATGGGGATGATGCGGGCGCGGGCTTTGTCGGCGGCGGCTGTCCAGAGAGCGGCCTGGTGTTGGAAATTGGTGGCGTAATCCGGCGCGCCCGCGGCGCCGATGACGAGAACGAGCGTGGGTGAGTTTGTGGGAATGTCCATGCCAAGCAGCGGTGGAAGGAGGAGGAGGGCGAGGGACAGGCAATGCGCGGGGTGCAGCCAGGGGATCGGGGACGCGCGGCGCTGTTGGCATCGAAGGCAAGGGGTCGTCACGGCCATCCTTTCCATCGGCGCAGGCCCCATTCGGCCAGGAAACAGGCAAGGGCAAAGGCGAAGAGCCAGGGCGTGTGCCAGACGGGCCGCGTGACCGCTTCCATGACCGGGGCGCGGCGGGCTGGCAGACTGCGCGCGAACTCGGCCAGCTTGCCCAACGGGACGATCTCGCCGCCGGTGCGCCGGGCAATGGACTCGAGCAACGGGACGTTGGGATCGATCGAGCGGAACTCGTCGGCGGCAAGATCGGTGTTCCAGCCGGCGACGGCGCGACCGGCTTCGACGCCAAGCAGGTTTGTGACGCAGGCTGCGGCCCGGTATCCGCCGTTGTGGCGGGGCACGAACGCGGCCTCGTACAAACCGGACTCGGTGGTCGAGGGCTCGGCGCGCAGTCGGATCGGGCCGGCGACGGGGCTTTTCGCGGCTTGGGGAGTTTGGGTGTTCGAAGGCTTTTGGCCGGCGGCATCGTGGGGTTCGGGATCGCCGTCCTTGCGGGTCTGTGGTGTGAGGGCAGCCGGATGTGATTGGTCGGACACGGGCTGGACCTCGATTGTGACGGAGGCGTCGTCGAGCGGTTGAAACTGCGCGTCGCGCGCCCGGACCTCGAGGCGGACGGTTTGGGCGGGCTGGTCGGCGGACGCCTCGATCGCCAGTTCGACCGGACGCGGCACGTCGGCGACGAGCCAGCGCAGCAACTGGCGCCAGGCCTTTTCCATGTCGTTGCGGGCGGATGCGTCGCGCATGCCCCAGCGCCACACATCGCCCACCATCAAGGCCGCGGTGCGTCCGCGTCCGAACCGCTGGGTGACGAGGGCCGGGTGTTGGGCGCCGTGATCGTCGGTGGCGGTTGCGATGATGTGGGCGCCGGGTTTGACCGATCGGACGCCGTTCAGGACGTGGAAGGCGGGCATTGCCTGGCGTCGTTCCTTTTCGGCGGTTTCGGTGTCTCGCAGCCGGGCCCAAGGTTCGAGCCAGCCTTCGCGGGCGAGGTCCCATCTGAGGGTGGGCGGGTTTTGCAGAGGCTCGAGGCGGTCGAGGTAAACGGGGAGCATGTCACCGATGGGAGTGCGCTGGTAGCCTCCCTGCTGGAAAGACTCGGCGCCGCCGACCATGAGGAGGCCGCCGCCGCGTTCGGAGACGAACTTCGCGATCAGGAGTGCCTGGTCGGGTCCGAAGAAGGCGGCTTCGATGTCATCGAGAACGAGGGCATCGAAGCCGTAGAGTTCCTCGGGCGTGCGCGGGAAGCCGCCGCGCAATTCGAATTCGTCGCGTGTGTTCAGGCGCACGAGGACGGGCTCGTCGTATCGGGCGGCTTCCTCGCGCGACTGGTCTCCAAACCCGCGAAACAGGGGGTTGCTTGTCTCGCCGGCGCGCCCGCGGAATTCGAATTTCGGCTCGCGCAACGCCACGCGCATCAGGGCCACGAGCTGGAGTTGATCGTCGGTCTCGAGTGCCCGGTTCAGGAACTTGTATTCCCAGTTGGGCCGGCCGGCGACGTAGAGAATGCGATACGGCTCGCTTGGACGCTCGACGGGGACGGAGCGCGTGTTGTTGACGAGCGTGGCTTCGCGCGTCGACGGGGCGGCGGTTGGCGCGGCGCGGTCGGCTTCGAGTTCGTTGCTGAAGCCGACTCGGACGCGATAGAACGAGAGGCCCGGTTCGTCCGGGCGAAGTTGGAAGCGGCAGGAGAGCGCGTCGCTGCTTTTCCGGGGGCGCAGGGTTTGCACGCCGACTTCGAGTCCGTCGGGATCGAGCAACTGGGCCGTGACAGTCTCGCCGCGCGATCCCGAGGCGGCGATGTCGACCTGGATCGAGACGGGGGCATCTTCGAAGGCGGTCTGGCTGACATGGACTTGGGCGATCGCGAGGTCGCGGGCGGCGCCGGGCCGGCCCAGGACGACGGGGTAGATGGGCGGCAGGCCATCGAGGTTCAGAGAGCCCTCGAGTGTGTCCGTGGCATTCCCGTCGGTGAACAGGAGCACACCGGCGAGCGGTTGGCCCGCGTAGCGATCGGCAAGGCCGCGCAGGGCGGTCCCAAGCGCGGTGGCGCGTCCGTCGAATGTGAGCGCGGCGAAGTCGGGGACGGCTTGGAGGCGCGTGTCGAAGAGGAAGCGGCGGGTTTCGAAGAGGTCATCGAGAGCGGTTTGCCAGCCGGTGTTTGGATCGAGGGTTTGGCGCAAGGCGTCGGCGCGCGACTGAGCCGCCCCGGTGTCCTTGACTTCGAGGCTCTGGCTGTTGTCGGCGGCGATGACGAATAGGTTGGCCCCGGGCCGGGCATGTCGAGTCGACCAGAGCGGTTCGAGCAGGCAGAAGGCCAGGGCCGTGACGCCCAGCGCCTTGAGAAAGGCGCACGGCAGCCGCGGGCCCGCGACGGGTCCCGAGCGGTAGCTCGAGACGAGGGCGGCCAGGCAGACGGCGGCGAGGAGCAGCGCGGGCCAGAGCCAGCCGGGGCTCGAGATGGTCATCTGGGCGAGCATGGCGGGAGAGGGCCAACGCTCTTCACCGGGCGTCCTCCGATTTGTTCCTGCCCAGGTCCTCGTAATAGCGCCGCACCAGGTCCGAATAGCGGCTGGGGACGGGGTCGCGGTCGATGGGCGCGAGGGTGTCTCCGGGTTCGCGGCGGGCGAGTTCTTCGGCGATCTGGCGGCGGACTTCGGCGAGCGGGTTCACGATTTCGAGCCGCACGACCGCCCAATCGGGCTTCGTGAGGTCGCGCTTGTACTCGACGCGCATGCGGCGGGCGCGTTCGCGGGCCTGGGCGATGTCGCTGCGCAACGAAGGCAAATCCACCAACTCCTCGACTTCGCGGAGCCGATCCGACCATGGGGCGAAGTCCTCGCCGGTCAACGGGCCTGTGGCATCGGGCCGGCTTCGGTCCAAGAGCCGGTCCAGCGTGTCGGTGAAGAGGCCCGTGGCGGCGTCCTGACGCGCGCCCGTTGATTCGGGATCGCGTGGTGTTCGCGTGTTGGTAGGGTCGGTGTCCGATTGCGTGTCGCGTCGAGGGGCGGATGCCTGGTCTGCCGGCTGGCCGGCCTGTGCCCGGTCGGCCTGGGATGGCCGTCCGGGCTGGTCCTGGCCGGCGGAAGATTCGGTTTGGGCGCGCTGGATGCCGGGCTCGGCGAGTGGGTCACTGGCCTGGGCGAGGAGGTTGGTGGGGCCCTGGTTGGCGCGGGCGATTTCGCGTTCGAGGGCGTCGGTGAGGGACTCGAGTTCGCGCTGAGCCAGACGCAGTTCTTCGGCGTCGTCGCCGAGGATGCGTTCGGCGGCCCGCTCGATGCCGCGGCGCAGGTCGGCGATGCCGGTGCGGGCGCGTTCCTCGGCGCGATCGGCCTGGGGCAGGAAGCCCTGGCGGAGCATTTCGGCGGTGACTTCGAGCGCTTTGGCGCCGTCGTGTTCGGCGGTATTGCGGAGGCGTTCGTATGTGCGTTGGGTGAGGATGCCGCGATCGATCAGTTCTTCCTGGAGTTGCTGAACGGTGCCGGCATCGTCCTGGCTGAACTTGCGCAGGGAATCGTAGAGTTCGCGCGACACCAGCGGCTCGGCCGCTTCGGTCTGCTGGGACAATTGTGTGGCGCTCTCGACGACGTTGGTGAGGCGGGTCTTTTGCCGGGCCAAGCGGTCGAGGAGATCGTTGCGTTCGGCGGTGTCGCTGAGCGTTCTGCGCTGAGGATCGGCGAGCGCATCGAGTTGTTCTTCGATGTCGGCCTGGTGACGGGCGAGATCGCGGGCGTCGCCCCGCATCGCGCGGAGTTCCTCGGCGAACTCGCCGGCGCTCGCGCGGCGCAGATCGTCGCGCGTCTGCTCGATCTGGCGCTGGGCGCGCGTGCCGGAGGCGAGGGCCTGGGAGACGGCGCCCTGGCTGGCGGCCTCGGCGGCGCGCTGCATGTCCTGGCGGGCCTGGTCCATCTGGCGGCGCTGCTCGGCAAGGCGCGACTGGTTCTCGGGACGTTCCATGCGTTGCCGCAGTTCGTCGGCGTCGGCGAGCATTTGCTGCTGCTCGTCTTCGAGCCGTTTGATCTGGCGCCGGACTTCCTCGCGCTCGGGCTCGGTCCGGGCTTCGTCGAGGGCGGTCTGAAGCTCGCGCAGCCGTTGGTTGAGGTCCTGTTGGCGGCGGGCGAGTTCCTGCAAGCGGTTGAGGACCTGGAGTTGTTCGCGGCGTTCGGGGGACTGCGGGGCCTGGGCCTGGCGCTCGGTTTCGTAGCGGTCGTCGGACTGGGTGAGATCGAGCTGATCGAGCTGGCGCTGTATCTGGTTTTGGCGGCTTCCCGCCTGCTGATTGCGCTGGCCGCTGCGGTTGCGGGCGACCTCGTACTCGCGCTGCTGCAACCTGAGCAGGGCCTGGTAAGCCGCCTGCTCCGAAGTCAGGGCTTGCGACAGCGGGTCGGGCGATTTCACCGCTTCGTCCAGGCGATCGAGCGCGTCCTCCATCCGCTCGACGGCTGTTTGCCAGAACGAGGCTGTCCGCGGGTCATCGATCGCTTCACGGGCCGTCTGGGCCTGTTCGAGAGCTTGGGCCTGCGAATCGCGCACCACCGCGACATCCTGGGCGTAGGTGTTCGTCGTGGTCTTCTGATTGTCGTGCCCGAGGCGGTCGCGAGCTTCACCCCCGACCGCGTCTGGAACGTTGGCGGTGTCGTCGTCGCCAGCGGACGTTTCCGTGGCCGGGGCCCGCGCGGCCTGGTCGCGCTGCAGCTTCCAGGTGGCGCTCACGATCTGTTTCTGCAATTCGGCGAGCCGGGCTGAGGGACGTCCCTGTTCGTCGGAGGGCTCGTTGCCTGCCTGCTCCTGTTGGGCCTGGCTGTCGCGGCTCTGCCCTTCGCGGAAGACCTCGTCGAATGGCCGGATTTCGGCGAAGAACAGGTCGCCCATCGTGCGGCGCGGCTGGCCGTCCGGCCCGATGTCATCGGCCCAAACGTGCCAAACGACGAGTTGATCGGGCTCGACCTCGAGTTCTTCGAGTCGGAGCAGGTGATGGAAGGCGCGCTTTTCTTTGGCGGGGACGGCCTGGCCCAGCTCGACGGAGCGCGTGTCCTGACCGACGACCGTGTAGGCGAGACCGTAGGATACAACGCCGAAATCGTCCCAGACCCGGCCGTCGAAGAGGACTTCTTCGAGCGGTGAAGGGCGCGAATCGCCGCGGGGAGAGGCCAGCTTGAGTTCGGGGGCGCGGTTGGTGAGGACACTGAAGACGAATTGCGCGGGGGCTTTGTTGGTGCGTCCGTCGCAGTCGACCAATTGCAGATCGTAAGTGCGGGTGAGGGTCAGCGGAAGGGCCTCGAGGCGGGCCGTGGGGCGGTTGGTGTCGATGAGCAGGTGGACAGTTGCTCCATCGCCGTTCTTTGCCACGAGTCGGGCGGAGACGACGGGTTTGTTGAATTAGAGCGCCAGATCGAGGTGCGAGCCTTCGACGGCCGTGACGCGTCGGGTGTTCTCGATCCGTTGGGGTGGGAGGCGGGTGTAATCCGGGTAGGTGACTGCGGCGTCCGCGCGTTCGAGGCGCGGGTGCTCGAAGACCGTGACGCGGTAGTCGCGTGTGCGGCGGTCGGCGTATTCGAGGCGGTAGAGAAAGCTGTTGGTCAGGTCCGGCACCGTGCCGCCGAAGAAAGAATCCGAGAGGCTCTTCACCATGGGAATCCGCCGATCCTCTCCCGCGGCGTCGAGCACCAGGTCCACGCTCGACGGCAGCGAGCCGCCGAAGCGGGCGATCACGACCAGGCTTTCGCCCCGTTCGAGGTCGACGTCTCCCGGGGTCAGTGTCAGTCCAGCCGGCTCTTTGGGCCGGGGCGCCCCCGGCGGGGGGAGGGACCGCAGGCTCAGGAGGACGAACGCCAGCAGGGCGAACGCCAGGAGGTTCGCCGCGCCGGCCGTGAGGACACGCGACCGGGGAATGGCCTCGGTCCAGTCATGTGTGCGGCTGTGGCGGATCGTTTCATCCGCGAGGCGGCGCTGCAAGAAGCCCGGCCCAGCCTCGGGGGGTGCTTGCTGTTCGACGGCAGTCAAGAGGCGTCCGTCGAGATCGGGGTGCCGGGCTTCGATCTCGAGGGCCAGGGCGTGCCAGTCGGCCGGGGCGCGTCTGTGTCGACGCGCCAGCCAGAGTCCGGACGCCAGTCCTGCGAGGGCGACGATTGGCAGAATCGAGGTCGTCGCCACACCCATGGATCGCAGCAGGAACGTGAGGGTCACCGCGACCAGGGCGGTCGCCAGCCAGCACAGGGCGAGGCCTGAACGGAGCCGGAGCGCGCGCTGGCGTTGGGCCAGAGGCCCCAACCGCGTCTGAAGGTAACGATCGTTCATGGAACAGGCACGCTTGGAGTGAGATTGCGGCGCATTGTCCAGCCGGCCAGCCAGGTCTCGACACCCAGGATGGCGAGGGTCGCGACGATGATCCAGCGCCAGAGCTTCTGGCGGCTTTCGATCTCGGTGTCGCGCAAGCTCGCCGCGCGCGCCGCTACACCGAGGGCGTGCGCTCGAGGGCGGGCCACCGGGGCGCCCAGGCGTTCGAGTTCGTCCGCCGGCAACAGTGTCGTGCGGCTCTCCGCCGGGTCGAGATTGACGGCGAACCGGCCCGGCTCGGTGCCCGGGTCTGTCGTGTAATGCCCCGGGACGAGCGTGTCGGCAAATGCATCGGCCGTGCCGGCCACGCGGGTGCTGGTCCGATCATGGCGTGTCACGGTCACCGGCGCGCCGGTCCGGGCCGGATGGCGTGACAGGGGCACGCGGTCACCGACGATGTACGACACCGGCACGGCCTGGGCGGCGCCACTCGACTCGAGGATCGAGTAGAGAAGGGGAACGAACTTGGTCGATAGCGCCAATTGGCTGTCCGCCGGACGCCAGCCGGACGCCAGCGCCAGAACGCGTCCCGGGCCCGCAGGAATCTCGAGCAGCGCGGGGTCCCCATTGTCGAATCGGGCCAGGGCGCGCGTTTCGGCGATGGCCGATGCATCGAGCTGGCGGTACTTCCAGAAATGAATCCTGGTGAAGTCGCTGAACCGCGGATCGGCGAACGGGGCGAAAAGTGGATGCCGAAAATCGATCTCTCCCCAGAGACCATAGTTGGCGAAACGGCCTTCCTCGGCCGACAAGCCCTCGAGTCCGGGCAATCGGGCCAGGGCGGACACCGCGGCCGAATCCGGCGGAGCGAACAAGACGGTCATGCCCCTGGCTAAGTGTGTCCGCACAGCCTCCTGTTGCGCTTCGTCCGGCGCATCCGTGACCACGACGAGCGACGCGGTGTCGGCCTCCGCCTCGATTGCGGGTGATGCGGGGGCAACCACCTGGACGGCCAGGCGCCGGGTCTCGCGGAAGGCGCGTTCGAGGAAATAGCGGGGCTGGCTGGGATCGGCGGGGTTGTCTTTGCCAAGGTAGAGGACTGTGACGCGCGCCGGTTCAGGGGGCGCCACATAGAGAGTGTTGTCGAACTCCTCGTCGTCACCGCGCAAGACGATGCGGTCGGCGCCGGCGTCTGGCGGAGGGGTGGGCAGGGAGACCACCCGGCTCTGGCCTGCGGGGACGTAGAGGGCGAGGTTGGTGCCGATTCGAGTGCCGGATGCGTTGGCCCAGGCGATCTCGAGCTGTTCGCGCTGGGCGTCGGGCGCGTTGTGGACGCGGATGCGGACCGTCGACTCGCCGGGCGCGGCGGGTGCGTCGGGCGGTTCGGGGGCCAGTTGGAGGCTGGCGTTGCTGGTGGCGGGCGGGCTAAGTGGCTCGATCGACAGAGCGATCTCTCGGGGCCATTCGTAGCCCTGGAGTCCATTGAGGCGGCTGCCCGTCTGGAGATCGCTGATCAAGACGATCCGGCGTCGAAGCCCCGGGGCAGGTTGCTCGTCGAGGCCGGCCAGCCATTCCGCGGCGCGGATGAGGGCTTGGTCGAGCGCGGTCGACGCCCAACCGGGAGCGACGCTGGTCAACCGGTTGCGGGCGAATGCGGCGCGATCGCCCGCGGGCAGGGCGGACCACTGTTCGAATGTCACCAGGGGAGTGATGTCGCGATCGAAGGCGCAAACCGCCACCTGGTCGCGAGGCGAGATTTGGCGCAGCCATCGGTCTGCGCGGTCCTGCGCCTGTGTCCAAAGACTCCCGCGGCGCATGCTGGCGCTGGCATCCAGGAGGAGCACGACGCTTTGCGGCGTTGCGGCGGGCGGGGTCTCGGAGACGTTCTGGCGGAAGAAGGGGCGGGCGAATCCGAACGCGAGCAGGCCGATGACCAGGCATCGCAGCAGCAGGAGCAGCCTGTGCTCGATGCGGTTGCGGCGAGTGAGCCGGGGCGGCGCGGCGCAGGAAGAGCAGCGAACTGAAGACCGTCCGCTGCCGCGCCGTGCGGCGGGCCAGGTGCAGGACGATCGGCAGCGCGACAGCCAGCGCACCGAGCAGAAAGAGCGGCGCGAGAAAACTCATAGGCGTGCCGATCTTCGGATGCGTCGGGCGGGGCGGTCGCGGGCGTGGAGGAAGTCGAACAGAGCGAACTCGATCGGCTGGCTGGTGGGCAACCGGAGGTAATCGTGGCCCAGCCGGTGGCACATCTCCCGCAGCGTGGCGCAGTGCGCTTCGAGCCTCTTCATGTACTCGCCCCGAACGGCTCCCGGATCGACCAGCAGGGTGCGTCCGGACTCGATATCCTCGAACATGGCCGGCTCGTGGAAGCTGAATGCGAGTTCGGCCGGATCGAGGACTTGGAACAGGACGACGTCGTGGCCGCACGCGCCGAGTTGGAGCAGCGCCCGCTCGAGCTGTTCGAGCGGGGCCAGGAAATCCGATATCAGGAGGATCAGGCCGCGGCGACGGACCATCTCGACCACGCGGAGCAGGGGCGTGACAAGGTCGGTGCCGCGTCCGCCGGCGGGTTCTTCGAGTGCCAGGATGAGACGGCGCAGATGCGCGAGGCGATGGCGGGCGGGCAGGTAAGCGCGCACCTGTTCGTCGAACGCGAGCAGGCCGACGGCATCGCCCTGGAGGTGGAGGAAGTAGGCGAACGTGGCGGCGAGGGTGGCGGCGTACTCGGCCTTCGAGTAGCCGGCGGAGCCGAAGGTCATCGATCGGCTCTGGTCGGCGATCAGGTGGCAGCGCAGGTTGGTCTCATCCTCGAACCGCTTCAGGTAGTGGCGGTCGCTGCGCGCAAACACGCGCCAATCCAGATACCGCGGGTCGTCGCCCGGGCTGTACTGCCGGTATTCGGTGAACTCGACGGAGAAGCCGTGATACGGACTGCGGTGAATCCCGCTCCAGAATCCCTCGACGACCACGCGCGCCCGGAACTCGAGGTTCCGGATGCGCATCAGCACGCGGGGGTCGATGGGGTCCGGTGTCATGCCAACGGGTCTTTGACCGTGTCGACGAGGCGGCGGACGATCTCGTCGACGCCCAACCCCTCGGCCTCGGCCCGGTAGTTCAGCAGGATGCGATGCCGCAGGACGGGTGCGGCGAGGGTGCGGATGTCCTCGGCGGTGACATGGGAGCGGCCTTGAAGGAGGGCGCGGGCCTTGGCCCCGAGCACCATGCACTGGCCGGCGCGGGTGCCTGCCCCCCAGTTGACCCACTGGTTGATGAAGTCGGGACTGCCCGCCTGATGCGGTCTCGATGCGGCGGCCAACTGCACGGCGTACCGGACCATCTCCTTCGCAATCGGCACCATGCGCACGACGGCATGAAACCGGAACACATTTTCGCCCGTGAACAAGGGGGAGAGGGTGGCCGGCGTCTCGGCGGTGGTGCGGCGGACGACCTCGATCTCGTCGTGTTCGGGCAGGTAGTTCATGACGACATTGAACATGAACCGGTCGAGTTGCGCTTCGGGGAGGGGGTAGGTTCCCTCCATCTCGATCGGGTTCTGCGTCGCCAGGACAAAGAACGGTTCCTCGAGCGCGTGCCGCTGGCCCGCTGCCGTGACTTGGTGCTCCTGCATCGCTTCGAGCAGGGCCGCCTGCGTCTTGGGCGGCGTCCGGTTGATCTCGTCGGCCAGGATGATGTTGGCGAAGATGGGGCCCGGCACGAACACCATGAGCCGGCGTTGGGCGGCGTCCTGGAGGATTTCGGTGCCTGTGATGTCGGCCGGCATGAGATCCGGGGTGAACTGAATGCGCTGGAATTTGAGGTGGAAGATCTGGGCGATGGACCTTACCAGCAATGTCTTGGCCAGGCCCGGCGCGCCGGTGATGAGGCAGTGTCCGCCGGCGAACAGGGCGATGAGAATCTGCTCGATCACTTCTTTCTGACCCACGATCAGCCGGGCCAGCTCCGCCTCGATCCGCGCGCGCCCGGCGGTCAGACGTTCCACCGTCTCGCGTTCGAGCGCGAAGGGTGTCGTGGGTGTGGGGGTGGGCTCGGGACCGGGGCTGGGATGGATCGGATGCGACATAAGGCAGAGCGACTCAGTGGGTCATCACGTAGAACAGGACATTGATGGCCAGCGGATAGGCGGCCTTTTCGGAGAACTGGTGGAAATAGTAGTCGTCTTCGCCTTCGCGTTCCCAGCCGTCCCCGTTGTCGGTGTTGTGGGTGAGAAAGACCATCAGGCGGCCGCGGTCGTCGAAGATGGCGCGGTGATGGACCTCGCGGGCGTCGTCCCGTTCCCACGTGACATGGTGAAAGCGGCTGGCTGCGCCCAGGCCGATGTTGGGGATTTGGTGTTTGTCCTGGATCGGAAAGACGCATCGGTAGAGCGGATGGTCGAGGCTCATCTCGACGATGCTGCGGTTGGGAAAGACCTGGCGCAGGACCTCCTCGCAGTTCGCCCACTCGCGTTCTCCCCAGAAATCGTCAAGCCACAGAAAGCCGCCATTGAGCAAGTAATTCCTGAGAGCGACGACCTCATCCTCTTCGAGGTACAGCCCCCCGGGCTCGACGATGTACAGGAACGGGAAATCGGCCAAATCCGGATCGGTCAAGCGCAGAATCCGGCCATCCGGATCGACCTTCATCGAGGTGATCTGCTGAAGCCTGAACGAGAGGTTCAGGTCGCTGTCCGGCAGGTCGGTCATCCACCCGCTGCCCCGGCCATAGCCGCCCCGAGCATAGCGAATCCGGGCGAACGTGAAGACATCGCGTTCGAATCCGGGCGCGTTGGTCCACGCGGGCGTGCCGGTGCTGTCGGATGGGACCTCGCGCGCGGTGCGCAAGCCCTCGCCGAAGGCGCGCCAGCCCCAGCGCCGCTGGGCCATGAGCGTGCATGCGGCGAGCGCGACCAGGCAGAGGATGAGGACTGCACGCTTCACTTCGAGTCCGGGTTTGGCGGCGATCCCAACGGCGGCTCGGCGACGGTGTTCGGAGCCCCGCCGGCCTCCGCGGCTTCGAGTTCAAGCAGGAACCGCAGGGCCGCCCGGTTGCGGGGCGCGTCTTCGAGCGCGCAGAGGACATGGCGCCGCGCGGCGGGATCGCCGGTCTGGTGGAGTTGGCGGGCGAGTTGGAAATGGACCTCGGCTGGATTGGGCGGATCGAGTTCGAGCAGGGCGCGATACGCGCCGACCGCTGTATCGGCCTGGCCGGCTTGTTCCGCGGCCCGAGCGAGATGGCGATACGGCAGAGGGGCCAGCGGGTTGACCGCCAGGTAGCGTTGGGCGTTCTGGATCACAACCGGCCAGTCGCCGTGGGCGTCCGCCATTTCCATCAGCCGCTGGTATGCGCCCAGGACCTTGTCGTCCCGCTCGGCCAGACGGGTCAGGACCTGCCGTTCGGCGTCGGTTTCGCCGAGTTGACGATGTGTTTCGGCGAGCATCTCGTATGCGTCGCGGAGGCCGTCGACCTGCGGGACGGCGTCGACCAGTGTCTGCAGCAGCGGCTTGGCATCCGACCAGCGTTTCTCGCCGACCCAGGTGGCGGCTTGGCGGGCGAGGACGTAGAAGTTGTCCGGATTGAGTTTGGCCCAGGCGGTCCAGGCCGCCTCTCCACCCTGGGCCAGCAGGGTCTCGGTCAGCGGTTTGTCCCAGCGGAGGTTCGGGGCCCACTGCCGCGCCCGCTCGCGGGCATAGGTTTCAAACTGGCTTTCGAGGGCGGGCAACGGAGCGATATGGCGGGTGAGGGCCGGGTTGATGGCGATGCCGTCTCCCAGATCGCGCAGAATCGCGGTCAGCGAGTCGAAGCCGAACTTCTCGACAATGAACTCGACCACGAGCGAGCACTGGTAATAGGCGAATTGCAGGTGCAGGGCGGAGCGGGGTTCGAGGAACGCAGCGCTCAGTTGGCCCACCGGCGTGAGGTCGTCTCCGAGAATCATCTCGCGGTACTTGGGGACCATGCGCTCGCCCCAAGCCGGATTGGCCTGGCGCTCTTCGTAGACCGAGATGCCCTCGCTGAGCCAGCGCGGCATCTTGTTGCGCGTCAAAGCAAGCGTCACCACGTGGGCGAACTCGTGCCAGAGCATCGATTCCCAGTTGAACGGCTGGCCCGGACGGGACGCGGGGCTGTTCGCCGTGATGACGGGCCCGAAGCAGACGCCCAGGAAACCCTCGTTCTCCGGCATCCCGAATGTGCGGACCGCAAAGTCCTTCTGTTCCGCGAAGATTTCGACCCGCACCGGGCGGTCGAGCGCGACTCCGTACTTGGGGGTGAGGCGGGCGCGGGCGTCATCGAGCAGATCGAGCGCGCGCGCGCCGTAGAGGGCCGCCTCGATGGGTGTCATGCGCACGATGAAATGCGCGTTGGTCAGGGTGGCGTACTTCCCCATCGTGTCGCGCAGCGTGACCAGGTTGAGCGCAGCCACATCGTACCCGTCCTTTTGGTGCACTTCCTCGGCCAGGCGCCAGCCTTCCTCGTCTTCGCCCAGGCGCAGGAGGTCATAGGCGAGCTGGGACTTGGCCGGGAGAAAGGCCGGGTCGAACGCGAGGGCCTCGCGCTGAAAGAGGGCCCCTTCGGCAAAGCGGTAATCCTGGGACAGCTTGCGTCCGATCAGATGCGGCACCCAGGGATTGGCAGGCCAGAACCTGGTCGCTGCCTGCCGGGCTGCGTCTTCCCGAGCCGGCTCGTTGGCGAGTCGGGCCAGGACGGCGCGGTAGGCCCAGGCCTCAGGGTGCCACGGATTGACGGCCTCGACGCGGTCGAGCCATATCTCAGCCGCCGCGTGGTCCTCGGCGTCGATGGCGTGATCCGCCAGGAGGAGCAGGGTGGGGACGTGATTGGTGTTGATGTTGAGCGCGGCTTCGACCGCGGTCTGGGCAAGCGCTGGCTGGCTGGGGGCATAAGCCCGCGCGAGGCCGAAATGCAGGTCGGGATCGTCGGTGAGTTTCTCGAGCCCCTCCCGAAAGGTTCTGGCGGCGAGCGCATAATCGTGCTTGTCGAGAGCCAGCTCGCCTGCGGCAAGGAAGGCCTCGCGCTGCGGGGGAACGGCGCGTTTGAGGGTATCGAAAATGCGTTCGAGGACACGCTTGGGATCGGCGCCTGCCAGCAAAGCGGCGCGGCCAAACACAACCAGGTCCCGTGCGTCCCGATACGTCCAAGGCTGGGCCGCGACCAGTTCGGTGATGTCCCGGACCATGGCGGCGGCCCGGGCGGGATCGCCATTCATCGCGAGCACCTCGCGGGCCGCCCATCGCAGACGCACTGTGCGGCCTTCGGCAGCGATGGTGTTGGTGAGGACGGTGTGCGCCTCGTTGTACCGCCCCGTGGTCATCAGAGCTTCGATGAGAATCAGGGGCCACTCCTCGCCCTCGGGCCGCTCGCTGAGCGCTTGTCGGGCGAGAGCCGCCGCCTCGGTGTAGCGGCCGGTCAGGAGATGGCGTTGGGCGTCCGCGGGCGCGGGGCTGTCGGCGCCCAACGCGCAGATCGTGGCAAGCAGCGCGATCAGGGTGATGCGGGCCGTGCCAGGGCGAATGCGCCGGTGGATCGCGTTGACGCGGTTTAACGACATCACGGGCAAGATGCCCCGGATGTCCGGGTTCGTCCAATCCCAATGCGATGGGGAAGTGTGCGGTGCCCTGCGGAGGCGCCGCTGCGCTAGCGCGCATGTCTCACCAACTTCTGAAGAACGCGGAGCCGATGTCATCGAAAGGTGCACTCATGCGCGCTAGCCAAGCAAAACCGCGCCGGGATCGAGGGAGGGACGAAGGCAACGGAGTGTTGGTTCGCAACGGCGTTTCCCTCCACGACCAGACCCTCATTCCCCCCTGTCCCGGCGCAGTTTTGCCACAGCCCGGATGTCAGACCCCGCGAAGCTGTCACCGCAGCTCTCGACCACACCGCGGCGGACATCCATATGTCAACTATTTAGATGCGACCCCATTGCCTTCTCTCTCCGGCAGCCGATAGCGGGCCCAGCGGCGATCGTGCTCTTGATTGAGCCGGCCGGCTTCGTGAAGTTTGTGGAGCAAATACCACGCGCGGTGCATATCCACGCCCAGCAGCCGGCGACATTCGGTGTTGTTGATGCTGCCCACCCGTCGGACGTGATCGAGGATCGCGGCTTCTTCGGGGGCAGCAGTCGAGTTGGCGGGGGCCGGACAGTCAGGGCCTCGCGACGCTCGGCCCTCCGAACAAGGAATGTCCTCCGGTGAAAGCCGGCCCTGGGAGGACCCCGATGCGGCCCGCCGGACGAAATGGAGGTGCTCTTCACGGATGTCCTCGCCGCCGCTTTCGATGAGGGCGCGTTCGACGATGTTCTTCAACTCGCGCACGTTGCCGGGGAAATCGTAGCCCTCGAGCAGCTTGAGGGCCGGAGCACTCAGGGCCGAATGCGGCAGGTTCATCTCGCGCGCATAGAGTCGGAGGAAGTGTTCGGCCAGGAGAGGGATGTCTTCACGCCGCGCGCGCAAGGGCGGCACCTCGACCGTGAACCGGGCAAGTCGGAAATAGACATCCTCGCGAAACCGGCCCGTCGTGACGAGCCGCTGGAAGTCCGCGTTCGACGCGGCCAGGATGCGCACGTCGACGTGCCGGCCTTGGGTCGCGCCCAGGGGCACGATGACGCCGTCGTCGAGCACGCGCAGGAGCTTGGGTTGCTGGGTCAGCGGCATCTCGCTGATCTCATCCAGAAACAAGGTCCCCCCATCCGCCAGATCGAAACACCCCTTGCGCTCGGCATGCGCCCCGGTGAACGCGCCGCGCGCATGGCCAAAGAGGGTCGCCTCGGCCAGGTCCGCCGGAATTGCCGAGCAGTTCACCGGGATGAACGGCCCCTCCGCCCGCTTGCCGCCGTAGTGGATGGCGCGGGCGATGAGTTCCTTGCCGGTGCCGCTTTCGCCAGTGATCAAGACGCTGGGCGCGCCGCGCGACTGGAGTTTTTGCACGTCGTCCAAGATGCGCTTCAACGTCGCACTTTGGCCGATGATTCCCGCGATGCCCCAGCGCTCCGCCTCTCGGTTGGCATACACGGAAAGCTGGTCATCGACGGCGTCGCGCGCATGTTCGGCATGCCGCCGGCGATTGATCTCCTCCTGCAGCCGTTCATTGGCGGCCAACAAGGCGCCATTCTTGTCCGCCAGGGCCTGGGTGAGTCGGCTGACCCGGAGATGCGTCTTGACCCGTGCCAGCACCTCTTCGCTCTGGAACGGTTTGGTGATGTAATCCACCCCCCCAACCTCGAATCCCCGCACCAGACTCTCCGTTTCGTCCATGGCCGTGATGAAGACCACGGGAACCGAGTGGGTCGCTTCGTCCGCCTTGAGTCGGCGACACACTTCGAAGCCGTCCACGCCCGGCAGCAAGATGTCCAGCAGCACAAGGTCCGGACGGTCCATACGCGCAAGATCAAGCGCAACCTCGCCTGTGGGGGCGGCGGAGATGCTGTAGCCGGCCGATTCGAGCGTCTGGCAGAGCAGATCACGGTTCGCCGCCACGTCGTCCACGACGAGAATCCTGGCCCCCGCCAGACTGATTTCAGGTTCCGTTTGCATTGCCATCATCCCCCAGTGGAGAGTTGAGAGTTGAGAGTTGAGAGTTGGACGTTGAATGGTTCTGATGCATGCCTTCAGCCCTGGCTCGATGGTGGCGGCGGCTCCTCACCCCGCGGCTCGAGCGGCGCAAGCAATTCGAGGATGGCCTGCATCTTGCCCGCCCGATTCAACACCGCCAACCGCGCTGCCAAAGGCGCCGCCACCTGACCCAGCGCTTCAACCTCGGCAATCCGCTGCTTCAACTCGGTGGTCCGATACAGTTTCGCCGCCTGCTGCAACTGCGCGCAAAGCGCCCGCGGCAACCGGAACTCCGCCGGCAGAAGCCCCTCCGGCGCAGTTGATTCGCGAGAGGCCGCGGTCTCGTATTCGAAGCGAACATGGGGCAGTCGAGCCAGACCCTCACAGAGTCGGTCAAGGCGAAACGGCTTCGGCACGAAATCGTCGAATCCCGCTTCGAGATACCGCTTCTGCTCGTGTGCCAGGGCGGACGCCGAAAGCGCCACCAACCGAGGCGCCGCACCACCCGCGGGCGACTTCCCCTCCCCGAGCCGCCGTCTCACCTCCTGGGCCGCTTGCAGGCCGTCCATTCCCGGCATCCGGATGTCCAGGAACACAATGTCGGGAGGGTCAGAGCAGGCCAGTTCCACCGCTGTGCGCCCGTCCTCAGCCGTGCGCACCTCGCAACCCAGACCAGTGAGCATCCGTTCGAGCACGTCACGGTTCTCGCGGATGTCGTCCACCACCAACGCCCTCACCCGCACACCGTCCGCTAGGCGGCGGACCCGCGTCCCAGCCGGCAGAGTCGCCCGCCCCGCTTCCCGCAGCACCGGCACGAGCGGCACCGTGCAGCGAAAGCGCGAACCCTGTCCGGACTGGGATTCGAACTCGACCCCACCCCCCATCAGTTGAGCGTAGCGTCTGGAAATGGCCAAGCCCAGTCCGGTGCCTTCCGTGCGTTGACCGTGCTGCACCTGCTGGAACGGCTCGAAGAGATGTGTCTGCGCCTCGACTGCAATTCCCGGGCCCGTATCCCTCACATCGAAAACAAACGCGCGGCACTCCGGTTCGCCGACAGGCTCCCGCTCCCTGTCTCCTGCCTCCTGCTCATTCTTCACTCTCCACTCTTCACTCTCGACTCTGAGCACGACCTCTCCCTTCACCGTAAACTTCACCGCGTTGTTCAGCAGGTTGATGAGAATCTGGCGCAGCTTGCCCTGGTCGCCACGCACCCGCCGCACGATGCCGTCCATTGTCTCGACGCGCCAAGCGAGTCCTTTCTGCTGACAGCGGAACCTGAACATTGCCCCCAGGTCCGCAACCAGCGCGTCGAGGTCGAACTCTTCAACGCGCAATTCGACGCGGCCGGCCTCGATCTTCGACAGGTCGAGCACGTCGTTGATCATCGCCAGCAGATGGTCGCCGCTGCGGGCAATGGTTTCGACGGCCGCCCGCTGGTCAGGCGGCAAGTCGGGAATCCGTTCCAGAATCTGCGAATAGCCCAGGATCGCGTTCATCGGGGTGCGAATCTCGTGGCTCATGTTGGCCAGAAACAGGCTCTTGGCCTGACTGGCGGATTCGGCGGCCTCCTTGGCCTGTTCGAGCGAGCGATTTCGTTCGACCAACGCGCGATTGCGTTCGCGCCGGTGTTTGACGGCGAAGCCCGCCGCCACCAAGCCGCCGGCGACGGCACATCCGAAACCGCCGACCATCGCCATCTGCGCGCAGTCGCGGCGGACGATGAGCGTGATCGAGGCGGGGGCGGAAACGTTGAGGTCCCGATCCACCGCGCGCACCCGGAATTCGAACTCGCCATAGGACAGGTTCGTGTAGTCGATATGACGCGTGTATCTCGGTTGCGCGCGGAGCGCTTCCTCTCGGAGGGCCGAGATCCGCGACGCCCTGTTTGGAGAGCGATCTTGCTTCAAGTCGGGGCCTCGTGGAACTCGCCCTTCCC
>DAOOQY010000003.1:0-25577 GCA_035389025.1 Verrucomicrobiota bacterium | reverse complement strand
CGGCCAGGGCGCCCCTAAGTCCGACAGCCTGCTAGCGCGCATGCGTGCACCTTTCGATGACATCGGCTCCGCGTTCTTGAGAAGTTGGTGAGAAATGCGCGCTGAGTCTCCGCGGTTTCATAGCCGAACCGCTGCCATTCGGCGCATTCGCGCTGGAAACTTGGCGGGAGCGGAATGACGACGTAGCATCGCAGCAAGCCGCAGCAGGGCGACCGAGATGTGCTCGGTCTGGAGACTTCGACGAAAGAGCTTGCCCTTCATCCGGAAGCCGGCACAATCCCCTCCATTGGTTCGGGGCGTAGCGTAGCCTGGCTAGCGCGCTTGTTTCGGGTACAAGAGGTCGTGAGTTCAAATCTCACCGCCCCGACCATCCTTCCATCCGCAATGGCCTCGAGTTGTGTGATATTGGCCAACGTTGCGGCCGACGGCCTGGTGAGCAAGGTCGAGCATCTTGGTCTGGGCTACCTGGCGGCTACGCTCGCACGACACGGTTTTGCGGCCCGGATCGTGGACGCGAGTTTTCATCGCCTGCGTCCGCATGAGACTCTCGAACACCTGACGGCCGAGGCGTCGCGTCTGATCGGCTTCACGGTCTATTACAACAACATCCGCCCGACTCTGGCGGTGATTCGCAAGCTCCGGGTGGAGGGGTATCGAGGACACGTCACACTCGGAGGGCACCATGCGACGTTCCACGCTGAGGATATTCTTGCCCGCCATCGGGAGATCGATTCCGTCGTGCGCGGCGAGGGCGAGGGGGCGCTCTGCGATCTGGCGGCTGCGGTGGCGACGGGGTCCGAGTGGCGGGGGATCGCGAACGTCGCGTGCCGCCGGGCGGAGGCGATCGTTCTCAACCCGTGCCGGCCATTGATCGGGGATCTGGATGGACTGCCCTTTCCTGCGCGCGGTCCTTACATTGAGTTTCTGCGCGAGCACGGGATTGCGACGGTGGCTTCGACGCGCGGCTGTTACGGCCGCTGCAGCTTCTGCAGCATCCGCGCGTTTTATCGGCTCGCTCGAGGGCGTATTTGGCGGACCCGGAGCTGTTCGAGTGTGGTGGATGAAATCGAAGGCCTTGTCCGCGCGCATGGCGTCCGGCGCATCAACTTCGTGGATGACGAATTTATCGGGCCGGGTGTGCAGGGGCGGGCCCATGCGCTGGGCATCGGCGAGGAATTGAGACGGCGGGGTCTGGGTCTGCAGTTCAATATCGTCTGCCGTCCCGACAGCGTCGACGCATCGGTGCTGGCCGAGTTGCAGCGGGCGGGTTTGTTTCACGTCAGCCTGGGCATCGAGTCCTGGGTTCCCCGCCAGCTTGCTCTTTACGGCAAGGGCGTCACGCGCGAGCAGAATCTGCGGGCCGTCGACACCGTGCGTCGGCTCGGTCTGGACTACCTCTGTTTTCTCATTCCGGCGGATCCGCATCTCACGATCGAGGAACTGAACGAGAATCTCGACCAGATCGAGCGGGCGGGGATTGACCATGCGGCGGAGGGTTTCACGTTCAGCCAGGTCATGGCGTTCCGCGGCGCGCCCCTCAAGGCGCAGTTCGACGCGGCCGGCTTGAGTCGCCGAGATTCAAGGGAGCCGGAGTATCTCGGTCCGGTTGCCTTCGAGTTTCAGGACGTTCGTGTGCGCGAGGTGTACAGGCGCTGGCGGGACCTGTTTGGCGAATTCATCGCGCTGCGCGTGAGCGTCGGCCGCTCACCGCGCACCTGGCTGCGCGGCGCCCCCGAGGAACTGCTGAATCGGCACTGGCAACGGGCCCTGGCAGTCAGCGGATTTCGCCTGTTCCGCGAGCTTGTCCGGGCCTGCCAGCCCGCTCCCGGGGCGGCGGCCCTCGATGAATTCGACCGCATGCTCGAGGACGATCTCGACCGGCTGGTGTTCGGGCGCGCGCTGGCGTTCGGGGCTGTTGTCGAGTCGGATCACGGCGAGGACAGTTTCCTCCCATCAGAGGCGCGCGAGGCGATTCGCCCGGTGTGGTCGGGCGTGGTCGAGGCGTACCGGGCTCTTGCAGAGCGCACGGAGACTCTCCTGCGTCCCGGGCTCGAAGGCGGAGGGGATCGGCTGTTCGCGCGCCGGGTGCGCTGCGCGTTGCGGGACAGCGCGCTGCGCCTGTGCGACCGCGTGGTATCCTTGTGCCAGGCGCGGCGCTTCGAGCGCGCCCGAGCTGCGGTCCGCCGCGAACTGAGCGCGTTGCGCGCCGGAGTGGCCAGGATCGAGGCGGCGGCGGCCCGAGGCGACTTCGCGAACAGCGTTTTCTTCACGATTCGGATGGGGCGCACGCGCCTGGTCTACCCCGACCCGGGAGTCCGCCGCTTGATCGGTCGCTCTTTGCGGACATTGGCGGGTGCATCCGGGGGGTCGCGCACACCACATCGAACAGGCTAGCGAGAATTTCCTTGGCATCGGTCCGACGCCCGTCTAGCGTCCGCCGATCTTTCCCACAGTATGGATTGTCCAAAACGACGAGGCGGTTTTCGCCTCGAGCACGCGGTGAGCCCACGCCTGAACGAAGCGCGCCGGGCAGCCGCGGGCCGAGGCGAGTGCGGTGAAACACCAGAACCAATGGAGTGAAGCATGAGTCCAAAGAGTAGGCGACCCACACGAAAAGCCGGCGCGAAGTCTCCCCCCAAAACCAAGCCTCGTCTCACCAGGCCGACACCGGCCAAGATGCAGATGTTGATGGGGAAGGCGTTGACCGACGAGACCTTCCGCACGCTGCTGAGCAAGAATCCGGAGGAGGCGGCGGCGCAGGTGGGCATTCGGTTCGGGCCGGCCCAGGCGCAGCAGATTCAGGAAATCCAAGGCAAGATCGACAACCTGGCCCAGGAACTCAAGAGGCAGGGGACGACCGCGGTCGCGGTGCTGATTCCGATCGCCGACGTGGCGATCGTCGCTGCGTTCTCGTGAGCCGCAGGGTGGCTGCCGTTGATGAACGTGTGATTGTCGGGCCGTGGGCAGACGGAGTTCGGGCGTTGGGCGCGGCTGGAGCGCGTCGCTTCAGCGCGCCCTGCGTCTGGGACAGCGGCCTGCTCGAAGGCTATGAGCGGCTGAACGAGCGGTATGGCGACCGGGCGCGGGTTGTCGAGGTCTATGGCTCGCATGCCAGCAGCCGGTTCGGATCCGGTCGTGCGGCCATGGTCCTGCCTCGAGTGGGCGATGCCGCGGTGTTCCGGTGGATTCGCGCGGCGCGCCGTCGAGGCTTCGCGTTCAGCTACCTGCTCAACGCCGCCTGTCTGGGCGGGGACGAAGGCACCTACGCGGGACAACGGGAACTGCGGGCCTTGCTGGGGCGCCTGGCGGACGCTGGCGCGGAGCGGGTCACGGTCACGTCGCCACTCCTCATGGAGTTTGTTCGGGCGTGCGAGCCCGGCCTGAAGGTGGGGGCGTCGGTCATCTGCTACGTTGATTCCGCGCGCAAGCTCGAGTTCTTCGCCAGTCTGGGGGCCGACCGGGTGACCCTGGACATCGACGTGACGCGCAACTTTCCGCTGCTTCGGGCTCTGCGGGCGTCCAGCGGGCTCGAATTGGGGTTGATCGTCAACAGCCTCTGTCAGTTGGGGTGCCCGCTCAAGGCCCACCACTACAATCTCAACGCCCATTTCTCGCAGCCGCAGGAAGCGGGAGCCGACGCCGGCTCGGCCCTGTCCCACGTCGGCGCGCGGTGCATGATTCAGAATCATGAAGACAGAGTTCGCGTCCTGATGTCGGCGTGGATTCGGCCCGAGGACCTCGATCTCTACGCGCAGACGGGCATCGATCATTTCAAGATTCAGGGGCGTGGCGCGCGCCCCGAAAACCTCCTCAAGACCGTGGAAATGTATCTCCGGGGGGAATCCCCACCGGGCGCCGTGCCGTTGGCGGCATTCGCGGGCGGGCGGACCGGATTTCGAGTCAAGGCGCGCGCGATGACCGGCTTCCTGGACCGATTCATGCGCACGCCATATCGGTGTCAGGAAGGATGCGGTTCATGCCGCCATTGCCACGACTGGGCCGAGCGTGTGGTGACGGAGGAGGAGGACGGGGACGTGGCGCGCCAGGTCGTCGATGGCGCCCGGACCATGGCGGCAGCGGCGGTTGATTACCAAGCGCGGATCGACGCCCTCGCGGCGGGCGTGGCAACCAAGCTTCAAACGAAGCGCGGGCCGGTTCGAGCCCGGACGGGGTAGCGTATTCCAGCCTATGCCTGAAGTCGTTCTGGTCAATTGCCGCGGGCGGATCGTGCCGGAGCGGCGGGAGCATCTGGGGTTGGGCTGCCTTGCGAGCTACCTCCGCGGCGAGGGAATCGACACGCAGATCGTGGACGGCCACTTCGATCGCCTTGACGCGCGAGACATCGCCCGGCGCGTGAGCGAGTTGCGGCCCACGGTCGTCGGGTTCACCATCTTCTTCAGCAACCAGGCTGAGGCCCTCGCAACCGCCCGGCTTGTCCGCGGTTTGCCTTCGGTTCGTCACATCTGCCTGGGAGGGCATCACGCCAGCTTTCGTCCCGGCTCCCTGCTGGCGGACCCGGCGGTGGACGCCGTGGTGCGCGGGGAGGGAGAGTTGACACTGACCGAACTGGTGCGGCGAGTCCGGCGCAAGCAGGAGTGGCGGGACACGCCGGGCCTGGCCTTTCGGGATGCCGCCGGGGGCGTCCGGCACACCGGGGCGCGCGCATTGATACCTGACCTCGATGCCCTGCCGTTTCCTGACCGGACGGTGTACCGGCGGCGGCTGCGCGAAGAGGGTGTGGCGGACGTCGCGTCGAGCCGGGGCTGCTATGCGTGTTGCAGTTTCTGCAGCGTAAGCGCCTTTTACCGCCTCGGGGAGGGAACCGGATGGCGCGCGCGCAGCCCGCGCCACATCGTGGACGAGATGGAACGGCTGGCTGAAGAGGGAGCGCGGCATATCCACTTTGTCGACGACAACTTCATGGGGCGCGGCGAGACCGGACGGGAGCGCGCCAGGGCATTCGGATGCGAGCTACTGCGGCGCAAGCTCGAACTTACATTCGATCTGGACTGCCGCCCGACCGACGTGCACGAGGAGACTTTCGCTTTTCTGCAGACCGCTGGGCTCCGTGCCGTGGGAACGGGCATCGAGTCCATGATCCCCCGCCAGTTGAAGCTCTACCGGAAGGGCACGACGGTGGAGCAGAATCTGCGGGCGATCGCGACCCTCGAACGCTTGGGCCTCGACTACCGCCTCTACTACATTCCGCTGGATCCCTACGCCACTGTCGAGGAACTGATTGAAAGTCTGGACTGGATGGAGCGGATTGGGCTGAGCCACTTCATCGAAGGACAGATACCCGCCTGGCTGGTGGTGTTGGAGGGGACGACTCTGATCGAGCGTTTGCGGCGCGAGGGAGTGCTGTGGACGCGCCCGGACGGGTCGACGGAGGACTTTGCCTGGGGGCAGCCCTACGTGGTGCGCGACTCGCGCCTCGGGCCGCTGCTTCCGCGTCTCTACGAACTGCATCATCACTACGTGGGCCTTCGCGAGGGGCCCCTCGAAGAACTGGCCAGCGACAACCGCCTCGTCCAACGCTTCGTCCAGCAGGCTGACGAAATCATCAAGCGTCACAAGTTCGACTCGGTGCGGCTGCTCCTGCGGGGCGCCAAGGACGGCGAGGCCGAGAAGGCGTGGCAGGGCGTCCAGGAACGCCTGGCCGAGCTTCGGCATGGCATCGACCATATCCGCAGGGCGAAGCGCGCCGGAACGTTCCGCCGATTCGCCACACGCAGTTTTCGTTTGGGGACGGAGACCGTCTTGTTTCCGCCCCGGGAACTGGCGGTGCTGGTTGAGGCCCTTGCGCCGACGCAGACCACCACAAAGCCCGCGCGCAAGGCGGCGGGGCTCGGCCGCCGCGGCCACGGGCGCGTCGTGAAGCCCTCGACACAGGAGGCCGTTGTTCCTCCCTTGGCCGCCGGAGGCTGCTAGCCCGCATGTTTCATGGACTTGTGAGCACGGCGAAGCCGAAAACTCGAGAATGCGGACCGCTGCGGGGCTCGACGGCGGGTGCGCGGTTCCTGCACGACGTGATCCTGGTCAACGCGCGCTGCCGGAAGTTTGGCAAGCCGGGCAAAATCGAGCACCTGGGTCTCGGCTACTTGTCTTCGACCCTGTGTGCGGCGGGCCGGCGTGCGGAGATCGTGGATGCCCACTTCCACGACCTTCCGAGCGAGGCGGTGGTCGAGCGGCTCGAGGCGCTGCCTTCCCGCGTCGCGGGATTCAGTCTCTTCGTGAACAACGTCGAGGAAACCAGGCGCATCGTGCGTGGCCTGCGGGCCGGCGGCGATCGGCGCCACATCACGTTGGGCGGCCACCATGCGACCTTTAACAGCCGCGAGATTCTCGAAGCCTGGCCGGAGGTCGACTCGATCGTGTTGGGCGAAGGCGAACAGCCGCTCGTTGCATTGGCGCGGTGCCTGGCCTCCGGCGAGGACTGGACACGCCTGCCCGGGCTTTGCGTGCGCGGACGCGGCCAGGTCTCGAGCAATCCGTGCCCGCCGCTGGTGTCCGACCTCGACGCCCTGCCCTTTCCAGACCGCCGTCCGTACCTCGAACACATGCGGGAGGAGGGCACCGCGACGATCCTGTCCAGTCGCGGCTGCTATGGCGCGTGCAGCTTCTGCAGCATCCGGGCCTTTCACCGCCTCTCACCCGGTCCGGCCTGGCGGGCGCGCCGCGCCTCCGGTGTCGCTGACGAGATCGAGGAACTGGTGCGGCGCCACGGCGTGCGGCACATCGAGTTTGCTGACGACAATCTGATTGGATACGGTCGCGCGGGGCGGGAACGGGCGTGGGAATTGGGCCGGGAAATCCTGCGCCGAAAGCTGGCGATCACCTTCTTCTTCATCTGCCGCGCGAACGATCTGAATCCGGACCTGTTGCGATTCTTGCAGGAGGCCGGGCTTCGGGGTGTGGACATTGGGGTGGAATCGTGGGTGCCCAGTCATCTGCGGCTTTATCGCAAGGGCCTGCATGTGGACCAGAACCGCCGGGGCGTTGCACTGCTCAAGGAACTGAAACTGGCCAACCGCTTCTATCTCATCCCGTCCAATCCCTACGCCACGCCCGCCGAACTGCTGACCAACCTCGAGGAACTCGAACGCGTCGGCCTCGGGCATTTTCCCGAGTCGGCCGCGTTCAATCGGCTCACGGTGTTCAAGGGCAGCCCGATCGAAAGCCAGTTGCGCAAGGCGGGCCTCCTGACCACACGCCGGGGCCGGGCTTCCTTCGAAGGGCCACTGCCCTACCGGTTCGTCCATCCGGCGATGGCGGAGGTGCATCGCCAAGGGGAACGGCTTTATCTGGCTCAGGCGCGCCTGGTCGAGCGGCTCCGCGCCCGGCTGGCGGGCCCGAACCGCAACACCTGCGAGCGCCAGTTCGCTGATGCCGCCAGCCAGGCAGTGTACCGCGCCGCCTTCGACCTGTTCAAAGCGGTTGTCCAGCGCGCAGCGCAGGCCGAGCGAGCGCCAGCCGTTCTCGGCCTTGCCCCGCGCCTGGCCCGGCTCCGTCGACAACTCGCGCGCATCCACGCGCGCGAGCGGCGAGGCGATTTTGCCCGATTCGCCACCATGACGTTTCGCATCGGCAGGTCGGCCGTGCGGTACCCGCCAAACCCGGTGCGTCGCCTTGTCGCGGAAGCCAGTCAGGCCATGGGGATCGGGGCTGCCCCTGCCGGGGCGCGCGACGTCGTGGAGGCGTGACCATGGGCGAGGTGGTGCTGGCGGATTGCAGGGGGCGGCGCAACGAAGGGCGCAAGCGGATGGAGAACCTCGGGCTGGGCTTTCTGGCCGCGGCTCTCGAACGCGGGGGGCACACCGCCGAGGTTCTCGACGCCAGCTTCCACGGACGGAGGGCGGATTGGCTGGCGGCCCGCCTGCGGGGGCGCCAGCCGTTGCTCCTGGGTTTCTCGCTCTTCTTCAACAACGCGGACGAGACGTTGCGGCTCATCAGGCGGTTGCGCAGAGGCGGGCTGCGCGGCCACATCACCCTGGGCGGCCATCACGCGACGTTCACCTGCCACGAACTGCTCGCCGACTGGCCCGAAGTCGATTCGGTGGTGCGCGGAGAGGGTGAAGAGGCTCTGGTCGAATTGACGGACCGGCTGGTTCGGGGCCTCGATTGGCGCGACGTGCCCAACGTGGCATGCCGCGCGCCCGATGGGCGGCTCCGCCTCAATCCGTGCCGTCCCCTGGCCGAGCTGGACCGCCTTCCGCCGCCCTCGAGGCGAGCCTACGCCGACGCGATTCGGGCGGACGGCTGGGCGTGCGTCAGTTCGAGTCGAGGGTGCTATGGCAGTTGCAGCTTTTGCAGCATCCGATCCTTCCTCGCCCTCCAGCCGGGCCCCTGCTGGCGCGCGCGAAGCCCTGCAAGCGTCGTGGACGAGATCGAGGCGCTGGCACACGACTACGGAGTCCGACACGTGAACTTCGTGGACGACGACTTCCTGGGTCCCGGACGCCGGGGAAAGGAGCGGGCGCTGGCCATCGCGTCTCTCCTCGAGGCACGGCGCCTTGGCGTGACTTTCATCATCTCGGCGCGGCCCGACAACCTTGACGAACCGACATTGCGGCGGTTGAAAGAGGCTGGCTTGATTTGCGTCGATATCGGTGCGGAATCGTGGCTCCCTCGCCAGCTCGAGTTCTACCGCAAGAAAACCACCCCGGCGAAGAACAACGCGGCCATCGAGACACTCGAGCGGGTCGGCGTCGAGTACCGCGTGTACCTGGTTCTGTTCGATCCCTACATCGCGCTCGATGAACTGGAAGCCGCCGTCATGGTGGCGCAACGCCTGGGGTCCCGCCATCTGCTCGATATGTGGCTCTTCAGTCGAGTGCAGGCCTTCCCGGGAACACCGCTGGCCGAGTCCCTCGAAAGGGACGGCTTGTTGCGTTCCCCGTTCGCTGGAGGCGCGCACACCCGCGATCCGGAGTGCCGGTTCCAGCGCCCGGAAGTGCGTCGCCTTTTCGCGGCCTGGCAGGCATGTCAGCCGGCCTACGCCGCGTTGGATCGGCGTGCCAAGAGCCTCGTCGATCTCAAACGGGGCAATCCGGCCGAGACGCTTTATTCCTTCGAACTCCAGGCCGCTCTGAAGCGCGCTGCGCTCGATCTGTTCCGCCGGTGCCTCCGGCTCTGTCAATCCGGACGCGCGCTGCGCCCCCTGCTCGAGCGCGGCTTCGCCCAGCTCGATGCCCAAATGGCAGCCATCGAGGCGGCGCAGGCGTCGGGGCGCTTCCGCCAGTTCGCCCCGACGCGCCTGCGCCTGGGGCGCGAAGTCCTGCGCTTTCCTCCGCCGGCGATTGCCGTGCTGGGCGAACGGCTTGTCGCCCAGATTCAGGAGACCGGAGCATGACGGACGTGCTGCTCGCCTATGTGGGGACGCCACACGCCGCCGCCCCGGCTCAACGCGAGCACCTCGGCCTGGCGTATCTGGCCTCTTCCCTCACCGCCGCGGGGCATCGCTGCGGTTTCATCGACGCCGCGCACGAAGGTCTCGCCGTCGACGCCCTTGTCGCGAGGATCGCCCGCGAGCGTCCGGCACTGGTCGGGTTCAGCCTCTTCCTCAACAACGCGACCGTCACGTTGCAGGCAATCCAGGCTTTGCGCCGCAGCGACTGCAGGGCGCACATCACCCTCGGCGGGCATCACGCGACATTCCATTGGCGCGAGATCCTCGCGAACCACCCGGAACTCGACTCGATCCTGCGCGGCGAAAGCGAACTCGCGCTGGCTGACCTGGCCGCGCGCCTCGGCCAGGGGAGGCCTTGGAGGGACACCTCGAACCTCGCCAGCCGCGACCCCTCCGGCGTGCCATACGCGAATCCCTGCCGCCCGTTGATCACCGATCTGGACGGGCTGCCTCCGCCCAATCGCGAGCCCTATCGCGGCGCCATCGAGCACAGCGGCGTCACCACGATGGTCTCGAGCCGCGGGTGTTACGCGCACTGCGGGTTCTGCAGTGTCCGCGCCTTTACGCGGCTCGCCGCGGGCCCGCTCTGGCGTCCTCGCTCTCCGGCGGGCGTGGTGGCGGAGATCATCGATCTCCGACGCCGTTTTGGCGCGCAGCAGATCATCTTCGTGGACGACAACTTCATGGGACCCGGGCTGGCGGGCCGACAGCGGGCCGGTGCGATCGCCGACCTGATCCGGGCGTCCGGTCTGCGGATGCAGTGGACCCTCGCCTGCCGGGCGAACGACCTCGAGGCGAGGACCTTGGCTCGGCTTCGCGAGGCGGGCCTTGTCCGGGTGGACCTCGGCGTGGAATCGTGGACGCCGCGGCAACTCGAGCTTTACGACAAGGCCCTGACGCCCGAGCAGAACGATCGCGCGATCGACCTGCTCGAACGGCTCGGCCTCGACTATCGCCTGTACCTCATCCCCATCGATCCGTACGTGCAGGTGCCCGAACTCGAACACACCGTGCGGCAAATGCAGCGGCGCGGCGGACGGCACGTCACACACCCATTGTTCAACCGGCTCGCCGCCTTCGCGGGCACGCCGCTGGCGGAGCGGATTGATCGGGACGGCCTTCTCGCTCGCCGTGCCGGCGTGTGCGCCTGCGAGCACGGACACCCCTACCGATTCACCGACCCGCGGATGAGCGCTGTGGATCGTGCGTTGCGGCGTTTGGATCAGTCCCTGGCGCGCGCGGTGGCTGCCGCCAAGGCGCTGCTGCCCTTGGCGGACGCGCCGCCGCCTGTCCTGGGGTTCGCGATGGACTGGATGGCGGCGATCAACGATGCCGCCCTCGAAACTGCCCGGCAGGTGCTCGGCGCCTATCGGCGGGGACGCCCCGGCGCCGCGGGCGAACGGCTTCGCCGCGGCAATCGAGCGCTCGCCGCCGGTGTGCGCCGCGTGCGCCGGGCGCGGCAGGAGCAGTCCTTCTCGACCTTCAAACCGTTCAGCGTCCGCGTCGGACGCCGCACGGTCCGATTCCCTCCGCCGGCCTTCGCCAAACTGCAGCGGTCCCTGGCCAACGCGGCCTTCCGCGGTCGAGCCCGAGAGGCGTCATGACGCGCATCGTCCTGGTCAACTGCCGTGGCGCCGGATCCGCAACGCGCCTCGCCACCGAACATCTCGGGCTGGCTTCGCTCGCCGCGGTCCTGGCCAGAGACGGTTTTGGCGTCACCGTGCTCGATGCGAATTACGAGCCGATTTCCCGGCGGGTCCTCCTGCGTCGAATTCAGGAGCAGGCCCCTGCGCTTGTCGGCTTCACCCTGTACTACAACAACGCGGACGCAACCGTCCGAACCATCGAGGACCTCCGAAAGGCCGGCTGCCGCAGCCATGTCACCTTGGGCGGCCACCACGCCACCTTCAACGCCCTCGAACTTCTGGCCGAATGGACGGCCGTCGATTCGGTGGTCCGCGGCGAAGGCGAAGGCGCCCTGCTCGATTTGGCGCGCGCGGTATCGACCGGGCAGGCCTGGGATGCGTTGCCCAACCTCGCGTGCCGACGAGACAGCCAACCGCACGCCAACCCGTGCCGCCCTCTGATTGCCGACCTCAACCAATTGCCCCATCCGCACAGAGAGGCGTTCGCCCGCACCCTCCGCCGCACCCGCACCGCCACCGTCCTGTCGAGCCGCGGTTGTTTCGGTCGCTGCACCTTCTGCAGCATCCGCGCCTTCTACCGATTCTCCGACGGCCCGTGCTGGCGTCCGCTCGACCCATGCCGCGTCGTGGACGAGATCGAAGCCCTCGTGCGCGCGCACGGGGTCAATCGGATTCGCTTCATGGACGACGAATTCGCCGGGCCAGGCGAGCGGGGCCGTCGGCGCGCGCGGGCCATTGCGGCGGAGATCCTCGGGCGCCGCCTGGACGTCCGCTTTACCGTGGTGTGCCGGCCCGACAGCCTGGATGCGGATTTGCTCGACGACCTGCTGAAGGCGGGTCTCGAGTGCGTGGACGTCGGCGTCGAGTCCTGGGTGCCACGCCAACTGGCCCTCTATGGCAAAGGCGTGTCGGCTGCCCAGAACTGGGCGGCCGTCGAAACGCTCGAACGCCTTGGCATTCCCTACCGGCTCTATGTGATGCCCATCGACCCGTACGTGACGCCCGACGAACTGCGCCAGAACCTCGAAGCGGTGGCACGGATCGGCCTCGAACACTTCCACGACAATTCCTTTCTCACTCGGCTGATCCCCTTTCGAGGGACGGCGATCCACGAACGCTTGCGGGAGGAAGGCGTGCTCAGCCCCTCGAGCGGCGGGATCACCACCAGGCGCCTCGGTTACCGCTTCCAGGACCCGCGGATGCGGCGGCTCTACCCGCACATCCGCCAGCTCGCCCGCGGCCTCCACAAGGCCTCAGAGCGGCTGCGACGGCTGTTTCGCGCGCCATTCAGCGACGCCGAAGCCCTGGCCTTCGGAGCCGACGTCAAGCAGGCCTTGACCCGCGCAGTCCTCGAATGTTGCCTCGATCTCCTGGCTTCTGACCGGCCCGACGCTGTCGGCCCAAGTGTCCGCGCGACCCTGGCCGAACTCGAACGCGCGACTGATGCCATCGCCGGCGCGTGGCAGCGCGGAAAGTTCGAGCGTTGTGCGCCGGTCGCCGTGCGCATCGGCTGCCGCAAGATCGTGTTCCCGCGTCCGGCCGTCCGCGAGGCAACGACCCTGCTGGTCAGTGCCATGTGCCGTTCTGCGCTGCCGAGAGTTCCGCGTTGCCGCACCTCAAAAGGCAACCGGCGCGATTGTGAATCAGGTCTTCGTTGACACGTGATCGAGAGCACTTTGCCAGCAACTGTGATGAAAAGAATGAACCGCCAACGCGCGACATCCACAGCCCGGCAATCTCTATCCTCGCCCCAGCATGCGATTTCCGGGCTAAGCGCATGCGCGAGGCGCAGACGGCACTTGATCCTCGCCCTGGCGATCGTGTCGGCCTGGCCGGCCTTGAGCCACGCGGCCAATTACCTGTCCGAGACTCGGCCCGCAACCAATGGTTGGATGCGCGTCGCCGGGCACATGGCAACCAACCAGGCCGTCCAACTCGAGTCGTCGCCTGACCTGAAGAGTTGGGAGGGCCTGGCACTGCTGGACTTTCGCCAGCCGAAGCCGGGCGCATACAACGAGTGGTGGGCGACCAACGACACTTTCGCCTTTTTGGACCTGGCCGCGCCCACACAGCACCGACGCTTCTATCGGTTCCATACCATGCCCTTTCAGGCGACCAACGATTGGAAAAACCAGGTGCTCTTTACGGACGATGCGTTCGCCCAAAGCGGCCTGAACTCGGACCTGGACGCAATCCGGTGGGTCAAGTTCGCCGTGCTCTTGAGCGATCCGCATCGGGTGGTCTACCAGGACGGACGTGTCTACCTGCTTCATCACCAGTTCGCCACGAACCGCCTGGCGCCGTTCCGCGGCCTGTCGGCGGATGAATTCGACCGGGTGTCGCTCTTTGTGCCCAACCAGCAGGTCCTGCTCGGGACAGTGCTGTTCCCGCCGCGTCCGGAGATTCGCGAGTACGGGATTCAGTTCGCCGGGCGCGATCCGTATCCGCGCGAACTGGTGCAGACGTTTTTCGAGCGGGTGGTCTCGACAGTGGTTGCGCCGGCGGACGTCACGCCGTTCTACTTGCCCGCTTTCGAGCAATCCGAGACCGCTCTGATCGACCAGGCATACTTTCAGGCGCACGGCATCCGCGTCAGCAGTGTCAACCGCTGGGTGACCTCGGACCAGGTGTACGCTGCCGGGTGGGCCTTGGGGCGCCTGCGTGTTCTCCCCGCGGCGCAGATCAACGCGGCGTACGCGGACGGACGGCTCTCGCCGCAGGACATTCTGGTGACCGATGGCGTGCCTTCGGAGGTGCCCTTTCTGGCTGGCATTCTCTCGACCACGCCCGCGACGCCCAACTCGCACGTCGCCATCCTGTCTCAGGCCTACGGCATCCCGTTCGCGTTCGTTGCCGGCGCAGCCGCCCAGGCGCGCCTGGCGCAACTCGACGGACGCGAGATTGTGTTGCAGGCCACGCTGCGCTCCGGTTTCGCACAGGTGTCCGTTCTCGAAGCGGAAGAGGCGCTCACCCCGGCGCTGCGAGAGGAGTTGCTCGACTTGAAGCGCCCGCCGCGTCCGCGAATTCAACCGGTCAGCGCGTATGGGGCCTTTGACGCTTCGGTCGACCAACTCCGTCCGGACAACATCCGTTACTTTGGCGGCAAGGCGGCTCACTTCGGCCTGCTGCGGCGCAGCATCCCCGCCGATTGCCCCGAGGCCATCGCCTTCTCCTTTGACCTGTGGACGGCGTTCATGAGCCAATACCTTCCCGGCGGACGTCAGTTGGCGGAGGAAATCCAGACGCGCCTGGCGGCTCACACCAACTACCCGCCGGACATCGCGCGGGTGCGTCAGGACCTCGCGGCGGTTCGTGACCTGGTGACGCGGACGGCGCGGTTCACGCCTGAGCAGCAGGCGGCGATCACCAATGCGCTGTCGCATTTCGATCCGCTCCGCCGGATTCGATTTCGCAGTTCGAGCAATGCCGAGGACGGGGAGACGTTCAGCGCCGCGGGTTTGTACGACAGCTACAGCGGGTGTCTGGCGGACGACCTCGACGACGACACACGCGGCCCGTGCCGGTGCAACGCGTCCGAGGGGAACGAACGCGGCGTGTTTCGGGCGATCCAGAAGGTCTACGCCAGCTTCTACAACGACAACGCGTTTCTCGAACGGCTCCGGCATGGTCTGGATGAACGCGACGTCGGCATGGCGGTGCTGGTGCATTATTCGACACCCGACGAGTTCGAACTTGCGAATGGGGTGGCGACGGTGTCGCAGGAGGCTCAGCCCTGGGGCGGCGCCCGCATGAAAGCGAAACTCGTCACGCAGAAAGGGGCCGTGTCTGTCACGAACCCCGAGGGCAGCGCTTTGCCCGAGGTCGTCGAGGCTTTTGATCTCGACCAGGTCGACTTGCTGCAGCCCTCCGGCCTGGTCCCGCTGGGGACCCAGGTGCTCGACTGGCCCAAGGAGTACGGAACCCTCGCCGGCCTGCTGTTTCGCGTCTACACGAATTACATCCAGGAGGCGGGCGGCACCGCGCCGACGAACCTCGTCCTGGATTTCGAATACAAGAAGGTTGAACCGGGGAAGCTCCTCGTCAAGCAGGTGCGGCCCGTGCCGCAGCCGCCGCCCACTCCCTCGACGCGGTATCTGTTGAGCGAGGCGGTGACGTACGGGGTCTATCCGCGCGAAGGCTCCGATATTCTGGCGAACCACCGGCTCAAGTGCCGGCTCGACCTGCGGACCTATGGCGGACGGTTGACGGACACCAACCTCGCCGAGGCGTTCTATACGCACGCGCGCCTCGAGTTCCGCCAGGGTCCTGCCTTCCATACGATCGAGGGGACACCGTCCGCATGGCCGGACGCCACGCACGCCGTGAGCCAGGACCCCCGCCGCGGCACCATTGTCGAGGACGGCTGGACGTTCGGCACAGGGGGCAACCGCTGGACGTTCTTGTTGACCTCGGTCATCCCAGCCGCGTCGGGCGAAGGCACGCCCTTCCTTGCCCAGGCTGAAGTCCGCAAATGGCTGCGTGTCACCTATGCCACGCCCCAGCCGATCTTTGGCACGCCGGGCGCGCCTCGGACAACCACCACCGAGGAAGTGCAACTGGTGATGTTGCCCGACGCGGCCACATTGTTGCCCGATACGCCCGAGACTTTTGATGGGCCGGGCAACCTCCGCTTCAACATCCGCTTTCTGAACTCGACCAATCAACTGGGGCCGCCGCTGGGGGTGGACCAGAACTTCTGGGGAACCTATCCCGCCTCTTACTCGACCTGGCTCGAATCCGACATTGAAGGTGCGACGCTCGAGCCCCTGGCTTTGCGCGACTACTACGCCCAGTCCGCCATGCCGACGCACAAGTATCTGTGGTCGCACTATCTGTTCGAGCCTTCCCTGGACCCGGGTCTGTCCCCCGAGCAACGCGCCGAGTGGCAGGCGAAAGACGTTCAGTGGATCCACGTCACTCGGTCGTTGATTGGCCCTCGCGACGTGCAGGTGACGTTCTACGGCGCGGACGGTTTGCCGCGCGGGCCGTGATCAGTTGGCGCCCGACCGTCGGCACGCGTGCGCGACCGCTCCAAACAGGCCATGATCTCGCGCCAAGGCGCCGAGGCCAGACACCCCCAGGCCTCATCTCTTCACAGTGCAATCGCCCACAGCCTGAGCAGCCGGCGCCCGGTTTTCGGAAGGCGACTTTCCGCCTTCGACTCCATCGGCAGGTGTTGGGGTGGCGGAAAAGACTCGATGCAGAATATTCCTGAATTCCGGGACCGACCCCGTCGAAATGGTTGAGTGTTGAGTGTTGAGTGTTGAGCCCCGTGACTGGGTGGAGCTGGCGAGTAATCCACAGAGCGACGTGGCCGCGAGGCGTTTGGAGTGTCTGCTTGCCGCGCCGCCGGGCGGTGTCGTTGCGGCGGACGGCGGCACGGCGCAGGCAGGCGCACGATTCATCGCCGCTATCCGAAGACGGTGATCGGTGACGTCCCACGTGTAGCGGTGCTGAAGCACCCGCACTTCAGACGCTTCGCGACTTCGCCGCCGATCTGGCGAAGGCCTCCCGCGCTGCACACGCGACGCTTCAGCATTCCCCGACGCCCCTCTTGCCCCCCCTCACCGATCAAGGACCACGCCTCACGGATCACGGATCACGAACCACGCATGTGGCGCTACTCTCCCACTCGCACGACGCGATAGAAGCGGTGATGGGGCAGCGGGGACTCGGGGTCTCGGAATTCGATCGGGCCTGGGCCCGCATCTTCGATTGTTTTGAGGAGGCGCCAGGCACTCGGGGCAAGCGTGTCCGTGTATTGGATCTCATACGTGGCACCGGGACTCCCCTCGAGAAAGAACCGGGCGATTCCTTCGGCGGGGTCGACGACGCATCGGATGCGGAGAGGCGGTTGATTGGCCTGAAGCCGGCCCGGCGTGCCTCCGCTGGGAGAGCGAATCCAATTTCCGGGATCATTGCCATATCCTTCGAGCGTGACCCGTTCGAGGCTGGCCCCGCCGGTGTCTGGAATGAGAGGCCACGGCGTTCGCGGCTCGTACTCGACACGGTCTACACGATAGAAAGGCACTGCACCATCGGTTCCGGGGGGCCCGGGCCGGACGAGTCGGAGGTCTTCACCCGCGTTATCGAGCAAGCCGGTCCAGGGGCCGAGCACCGGGACTTCGTCGCTCACGGCGTATTGGGTTCGGAAGGCGGCGGCGTTTGTATTGCAGACGATCAACGGTGTCCAGGGAGCCAGGCTTTGGCCCGGCGGAAACGCGAATTGGACGGCTCCCGTCAACTCCCACACGTTGGTCGGCACAGCCGGGTCGCACAGGTCGATTGCTGCATGCGAGATGTTGACCAATTCGATATACTCGGCCAAGCCGGGCGCGGGGTGGTACATGATCTCGCTGAACACGACGGGGCCGACGCGCGGCAGTGCGTTGGCTTCGCCTGGCGTTGCGGCGCGCAGTTCGGTGTAATCGATCATCCCGTCCGAACGCTCGTATCGCCCGCACGTCTCCTCGCGGTCCACCGCCGGGAAATCGATCGTGTCGATGAACCGCGCGATGTTGGTCCCCGACGCGCTCACGAGCAGGATGTCGGATCCGCGTGTGCTGAGTCCGAATCCGAATTCGGCGGCGGACAGAACGAGGCGTCCTTCCGCCGGGACATGGAGCCCCTGCTCGAAGGCGTGCCGGAACGGCTGATCGTATTGGTCGCTGAGATAGAGGCCGAACAGGTCGAACGGTTCCGCGCCCGGGTTATGGAGTTCGATCCAGTCGGTGAGCCTGTCGCCACCAGCCCAGGATTCACTGATGACGATTGGCTGGACCCAGGCGTCGAGGCGGCCAGGGGAGCCGTGGTAGAGCGGGCTTGCGCGCCAGTGGCGTCCCTGGGCCAGGTAGTCCGTCTGGGCCGGCGCGTTTGTAGGGATGGAGGCTGGATCACGGAGTTCGATCGAACTGCCCTGGCCGTCGGCCCTGCGGGGCCAGGAGCCATCTGGGCGGTATGTCACCGCGCACACCGGATCGAGTTGGGGCGTCAGCAAGGCGACGGTTTCGCCCCTGTTGTCGAGTCTCCCGGCCCATGCGCCGGCTACGTTCAGGTCCGGATAGGAGTAGGGCGAATCGGGCGATTGATAGCGGGCGGCGAAGGCGGCGGTGTCTTCGACAACCAGGGCGAAGCCGCCGGGCGGGATGCGGAACCCTGAGGGGAACAGGAAGTCGACGCCACCAGCCAAGCGGGCGCCGGTGAGGTCGACGGGATTCGAGCTGGTATTCCAGAACTCGATGAACTCGCAGTCGGGCGATCCGCCCGGGTTGTAATGAATCTCGGAGATGACGATCTGGCCGGGAGCGAGCGGTTGGGGTTCCGCGATATCGAAGCGGGCCTCGACGAGGGCGCTCCAGGTGGTTCCACTGAGCGCGCGGGCCCGGATCAAGGCGTTGTGATCGATGACGATGCCGGCTGCGGCGGTTGTCGAGCGCGCGCGCAGGGCCAGGTTGAAGCTGACGTCGGTGCTGTTTGCGCCGGACTGATGGACCTCGACGGCCAGGAGGTTTGTGCCGGCCACCAAGCCGGTCGGAGCCAATGGGAAGTTAAAGAACTGCGACTCGCTCGCGCCTCCCACGGCCGTGGCAGCGAAGTCCGTATATTGCACAAGGCCCGCGGGCATGTTGTCGCGGAAGAGTTCCTTGCCGTTGAGGTAAACGATCGCGCCATCGTCGCGGAGCAGCTCGACAACCAGTTCGGTGATGGCCGCGGGATCGGACACCGTGAATGCCTGACGAAAGTAACAGGTCGGGTACTTGTTGTCTGGGTCGGAGCCGAACCCGAGCACCGTGGCTTCGTCACCGTCGCCGTAGCCCAACTCGGACCTGCCGGCGCTCCAGCTCTGGTCGTTGAAGGACGGGCTATTCCATGTCGCTGACGGCGGCGCCTCCTTGTCCCAGTACCGCCACACCGCGCCCGGGGCAATCAGCGTCTCCTCGCCGCCGGTGCGAGCGACGAGCGCTCCGGGCGCCACGGCGCCGCCGGGCAGGCGCGGATCCGATCCGTCGAGCGTGTAGTAGATCGTGCCGCCGGTTCCGGCAAAGAGGACGTTGAAACCGTTGGTCACGGTGCCGCCCCATTGGTTCATTTCGGGGGCTTTGAGCGAGGGATAGAGGCCGCGGTTGCGGAGCAGGTTGAAGAGATTGGTGGTGCGGCCGGGGAAGAGGCCGGTGCGGATTGTTTGGGCGGCGCTTTGCCAGTTTTCGGGCGTGCGGACGCCCCAGCGGGCGCATTCGGCGACGAGGCTGTTGGTGATTTCGAGCATGCGCTCGTCGAGGCGGGCGAGGTTGCGCGCGGGGGTCAACGCGCCATCGAGGAAGAAGTGCTGCTGGATGCGATCGGCGAGCAGGGTCATGAAATCGGGATGCTTTTCGAAGACCAACGCGCCGAACAGGCCGCCCGGGCCCGGGTTCGAGGTTCGATCCGAATTGAGGGCCGAGGTCCGCAGGAAACCGTCCGCATCGCCGATCCAGAATTTGAAACCGCTGCCGGGGGCGATGGGGCCGGCGGCTCGGTACTCGGTTTCGCAATCGCCGTAGAACCACATCAGCATGAAATCGATGAGGTGAGGCACGTCGAGAGAGGGTTTCGACGCGAGGTAGGAGCTGCGGTTGGCCCGCAGGTCTTCCCAGGGGGCGCGGCTGCGCGGATCGGGCGTGCCTGGGATGAAGCTGTCGCCGACGTTGTCGTTGCCGCGCACGTTGACATAGTCTTGGCGTTCGCCGCCGAGGTAATCGGCCAGGAAGCTGTCGGTGAGGCGTTCGCGCGCGTGGTATTGGCCCCAGTACTTGCCGTTGAGGTAGACGTTCACGAAACGCCCGTGCGGGTTGAGGCTGCCCATATCGAGCATGGTGTCCTCGGTGAAACGGCCCGCCATGTAGAAGCCGCGCTCGATCATGTCGTGCGATCCGCCGACCAGGTCGATTTCGTCGAAGCTCTCGCGGGCCAGGAAACCGCGGTCCATGCCGCGGAACAGGGGCGCCCTCAGCTTGGTCGCGCCGTACTCGCCGCGGAACTTGAGCCGGTAGTTCTTCTTGTTGAACGTGGTCCAGGCGCCTCCGAAGCGGAAGAAGCCGCAGTTCGCCTGGACGTGCGGCGTCTGGTCCGGCCAGAGCAACTCGACCGAGGCCTCGCGCTCGATGTAATCGTCGGGAATCTGCGGCACGGCGATCATCAGCGTGGGCAAATCCGTCAGCCCGCGCCGAATCCGGTCGGCGTAGCGGGCGTCGCGGACCATGTTCTGGTTCATGGAGGCGGACGCCATGACGGCATCGATGAGCACGTACGAATGGGTAACGGTGCGGGGCGATTTGTAGCCGGGTCGCCGCACGGTCGCGCGCACGCTCAGGCTGGCCGAGACAGCCAGCGGCCCGCCGTAGCGCAGGGCAGGCTCGCGCCCGTCGATCGAGTAGAGCAGATCGGCGCCTTGATTCGGGTCGGTGATCGCGAGCGCGAAGGCGTTGGTGTGGAAACCGCGGGCATGGCTGAAGGCCGGCGGCTGCAACCAACCGTCATACGATGCGGCCAGATTGAGGCCGCCCGGCGTGGGATCGAGAAACGCCAGCCGCCCGTCGAGCGTTCTTCCATACGCCAGGTCCTCGCGCTGCGGGGGAAAAGCGGAGATGACATCGGCCACCGACGCGCCGTCCGGGGCGGTCAGCACCACCGATTCGCCCTCGGAATCGAGTTGGAAATTCGCGTGCAGCCCGCCGGCCTCGTCCCACGGCGCGTTGCGCCCGGACGCAAACACAACAAGGCAGCCGTGGGCCGGGATCGAGACGGTTGGGAACACCCACTTCATGGGGGCGGCCGGATCGTCGCTCAATCCATAGCCGGCAAGGTCGCAGGGCTCGTTGTTGGGGTTGTGCAATTCGATCCAGTCGGAGGGTTCACCGCGTCCGTCTTCGAGAGAGAGGCGGTTGTCGGCCATGAACTCGCTGATCTGGACGGGCAGCGGGCGGTCATCGACGATCACGCTTGCCGCGCGCACCGATGCGCCGTTGCGGTTGGTGCCGACCAACACGTACTCGATGGAGTTGGCAGGTGAGACGCTGAACTGCCCCGCGCCGCCTTCGTCTGTGAAGGCGCCGACCGATTGCCCGCCGGGGTGGAGATCGAGCCGATGCAGTTCCGTAGCCTGCCAGGTCAACACGGTCGAGTCGCCGGAGGCGATGCGGTTGGTGGGCGCACTGAAGGCGAGCAGGCCGGTCTGGTCCGCAGGCCGCCCGAAGGCCTGGACCTCGCGCAGGCCCAGGTACCACTCGATGCCGCCGGTGATGTGCGAGCGTTCCTTGTTCTCGAAGCCGACGCGGACATAACGCGCCGTGATTGGCCCCGCAACATCAACGTCGAAGGTCGGGTTGGTGCCGGCGAGGTGCTGGGAGAACACCGAATCGTGGTTGGCGTCGAAAAGGCGGACCGTGGCGTGGCTGAGCCGGGCGGCAAAGCCCTGAGCGGCCACGACACGAACGCAATCGAGCGCGTTGTCCTGGCCCAAATCGACCTCCCAATAGGCGTCCACGGATGCATCGGTGGTCTTGGTTTCGGTGGCGTAGCTGCCATCGTTCGCGTTCGACGCCGGCGGCAGATTGTCCTGGTACCGCACCATGTAGCAGTCCCGTCCCAGGGCCAGGTTCGGCGCGGTCAGCACGATCACCTCGGCCAGCGACACGATCCTGTCGCCGGCGCCGTTGGCGGCGCCGCCTTCGAGCCCGACGCGCACCTGACGGCCCGACGTGCCCGCCGGCGGATCGAAGCCCCAAACCCCGCCCAGACCCGGGTCGGTCAGCGTCGCCGAGGCAACTGTATTGGACTGATCGTCGAGGATTCGCAGGGCCAATCCGGCGAGTCGGGCTGCCGCGGTGTCGCGCCGGTTGACGACCTCGATGCGGTGGATCGGGCGGGCGCGGTCGAGCGTGAGGGTCCAAGAACTGTTTGTGAGGTCGGCGGTCTGGGAGACGGTTGCCGGATCGCCGTCGATGGCCAGGCTGGCCGGATAGGACGGGCTGAAGTCGCTCGATTGTTGAACCGTGGCGATGGCGCCGAGCGCAATGGGGCCAGTCGCCGCCGAGGGGTCGCCGAACGCCCGGACCTCGGCCAAGGCAACCTGATGTTTGCCGGCTCCGTTGGGCTGGCCGTTTTCGAGGCCGATCCGGAGGAGGCGCGCCGTTAGGCCGGCGGGGAGGTCGGCGGCCCACGTCGACCCCGGCCCCGGATCGTTGACCAGCGTCTCGAAGACAGTGCGATCGCGAAGGTCCTCGAGCCGGAGCACGAGGCCGTCGAGGGCATCGCGGTAGGAGGCGTCGGAGGGGGCGACGATTTCGATGCGGGTCAGCGTGTGGACCCGGCTCAGTTCGCACTCCCAGTGAGCATTCGGAATCTCGGGTGTCGCGCTGAAGGTGCTTGCGTTTCCATCAAGCGCGCGGGCCGGCGCGTTGGCGGCGGACAGGTCGCCGGTCTGGGTGGCCACGCCCAGCCGAGCCAGGTCCAACTGAACCGCGCCCAGAGACGACAGGGCGGAAGCGAGGGTACACGCGCAGAACAGAGCGATGAGGCGAGCAATTCGGGAACCCGTGTGCAGCGCGGGGGCCGTGCCGGGCCTGGGGCGATCCAATTGCATGGCAGGACTTCGTCTATTGGATTCGGTAGAGGTGAGTCCTGCTTCTGAGGATCAAGGCGTCTCCGGTGACGGCGGGACTCGCCATGAGCCGGTCATCGAGCTGGCTTTCCGCCAGCACGCGGAACTCGCGTCCGGGCGCGATGACCGTCGCCTGGTTTCTCTCGTTGAAGAAATAGATGCGGCCGGGGGTGTAGATGGGCGACGCGGAGTGTTTCCCCCCGATGCGTTCGCGCCAGACCACGGCGCCGGTTTTGGCTTCGACGCAGAGGGCGAATCCCTGGTCATTGACCATGTAAAGCAGGTCGTCGATCAGCAGCAGCGAGGCTGTGGAAGGCATGTCTTTGACCAGTTTCCAGGCGACATGGGTGTCCGTGACGTCGCCTTGTCCGTCGGGCCGCACGGCCCAAAGCTCCGGGCGTTCATAGTCGTTGATGACGTAGAGCAATCCGTGACCGAAGAGCGGGCGCGGGACCATGGACCAGCCATTGTAGCGCGCTTTCCAGAGTTCGGCGCCAGTGTCGGGGTCGTAGGCGAACATGGCCTTGGCGGCCGGGCTGAAGAGTTGGCGGCGCCCGCCGGCCTCGATCACGATGGGTGTGCAAAAGGCCTTGCGGCAATTGCTCGTAAACTGACTGTAATCAACCGACCGGTCTGTTTTCCAGACGGTGCGACCGGTGGCCTTGTCGAGGGCGACCACGTATTGAAGATCGCGGCCATCGACCGGGACGTAGAGGCGTTCCCCATCGAGCATGAGCGACGCCCCCGGACCTTCGTGATGATCGCAATTCAGGTCACGACGACTCCAGAGGACCTTGCCATTCTCCGTGTCGAGGCATGCGGTCCCATACGTCCCGTAGTGAACATAGACCCTGTCCGCCTCGATTGCGGAAGTGGGCGACGCGTAGCTGTTGAGGCTCGAGATGTGCTCCGGCTCGGGCGTGTCGAAGACCTTGACGTCCAGCACGACGCGCCCGGTCTCGGCATCCACGCAAACGGCATACATCTCATGCCCGTCGATGGTGGCCGTCGTGAGCCAGATTCGCTCGCCCCAGACGACCGGCGAAGACCAGCCCAGATCGTGGATGGCCGTCTTCCAGATGATGTGGTTCGTTTCACTCCACAACAGCGGCGGGTTTGCATCGAGGGCGTGCCCGTTTCTGAGGGGGCCGCGCAATTCAGGCCAATTGGCGGCGGCGAGACTGGACACGACGCAAAGGGCGGACAGGAGGAGAAGGGGGCGGTTCACGAGGGAGGGTCCCCGGCAGGACCGGAGTTCGGGACTCGATTGAGAGCCATCGTGGTCCGGACTTCTGGGCTTCAGCATGGGCGCATGATCCGATGCCGGCTTTGGGAAAGCGAGCGTTCAGTGTGCGAAAAGTGAGAGTGCCCGACCATTTGGCAAGACAGAAGGCCCGGACCTTCGGCTCGCCTGGTGGGCGGGCAAGGCCCGGGCCTCTGACGGGCACGGTTCGGAAGCCCGGATGTCAGACTCCGCGAAGCTCTGTGAAACATCCGGGCGAGGCAGTCGGGATCGTGGCGACGCGCCGGGTGCGGCGCAGGCGGCGCCAGGTCATTCCGACGAGGCCGGCGGCGAGGACGAGGCCGGAGGCCGACGGTTCGGGGATTGGGGTGATGGCGCCGGTGACGGCGACGTTATCGAGGCGGAGATTGCCCGTGCCGCTTGCGTTCCAGCCGTAGAAGCGGAACTCGTAGGAATCGCTCGACAATCCCGTTGTGGGCGTGAAGTCAAAGGCGCGATGGCCGAGTGTGGTGGTCACTTCGAACTCCTGGCAGCTTTCGAAGTTCACGCCGTTGCGCCACAGTTCCACCTTGCCAATCTGTGGGCCGGTGCTGCTGCGCGAGGTGTCCCAACTCAGCGACGTGAGCGCGACCTCGTATCCGACGTCCGGGCGAAATGCGAACGAGACGAATTCGTTCGCATCCTGCTCCGCTCCCTGTGTCCACTGGGAACTCGAGAAGGCATCGATTTGACTCGCGGCGTTCACCTGAGTCCGCGAGAAGGCGCTCAGAGTCATGTGTTCCGGCGCCGGGACCGCGCCATCCCCGCCCGGATCGCTTCCGGGGAATTCATAGGTGAACAGCACTTGCGCGTGGACTGTGAACGCCACAGCCCCGCCGACGAATGAGACGATCAGTTTCTTCATGGTGCTCCTGACTGTTATGGATACGTGTTTGGTGTTTTCCTTGGCGAGGAGGGCTTCCATCCGCCGGCCCGAGACCTGGCGCCCGATTCGAGCGATCCAACCTTGGCCTCATCCGACCCGGTGTCGACCTCCTCGTGCCGGGACGTGCACGCAGTTGGCGTGCCAGGATTGCGGGCTAGCCGGATCGATCACAGGCTCCGCGCTGAATCGGATCCGAATGCGTTGGCGGGTGTCCTGTTGTTGAGCCGGCAGTCGAATGGGTGTCTCACTTGAGGACAGGCAGAGACCTGGAGGCGACCGAGATATCGAGAATCTTCCGCGGATCGGTGACCCGTTGTCGGGTTTCGCGATTGCAGGCTCGGCTTCAGCCGGTTTTCTCCGTGTGCTCTGCGCCTCTGTGGTGAATCCCCCTCGATGACAGTACCGTTCCGGATTGAACCACAGAGGCGCGGAGAGCGCAGAGAAGAACAATTCCCGGCTCAGCGTCCGCAGCAATGCTTGAATTTCTTGCCGCTACCGCACGGGCAAGGCTCGTTGCGCCCCACCTTCCGCTGGGACACCGTTTGCAGGAGCTCGAAATGCCGCTGGCGCGGTTCGGCGCTGAGTTGGGGCATCGCCTCCAACGGCAGCCCCTCTGCGCCGAAGTCGAACGTCGTCCTCAGGCGAAGTTGGTTTTCGCCCGCGACCGTTGCGGTCGTCCGGGCCTTTGTCGCATGTTGTGACAAGGCAGCAACCTC
>DAOOQY010000002.1:24858-26814 GCA_035389025.1 Verrucomicrobiota bacterium | reverse complement strand
GCCGATCTGGCGAAGATCGGACGAGCAGACCGCCCGGCGTCCGCGTCCCCCCGTTTCTCGTGTGCTGTCAACCACCCTGTCCGGTCGTGAACCGGCACCCTCATGATGCTCGAACGCTCGTGTCCTCATCCAATAGATGTCCAGCCTCGGAAAGCGGCGGTAAACCGCCGCACTCCACACGCTTCGCGACCTCCACACGCTTCGCGACCTCGGCGCCAAGCTCAACATTGGGCTTCATCCCAGCCCGTCCGTGTGCCACCCTGCGGCCATGTCGAACCGCGTTCGGACCAGACTCATTGAAGGCCGCGTTGGCCCGGCTTCGTCACAAGGCGCCGCGCGATTCTTCTTTTCCCTCTGACTGTTGCCGTGCCCTTCCCCACTCACAAAACCAAGATCGTCGCGACCATCGGGCCGGCTTCGGAATCGCCCGAGATGCTCGAACGGCTCATCCGCGCCGGGCTGAACGTCGCGCGGCTCAACTTCTCTCATGGCGAGTTCCTCGAGCACGCGGAGCGCATCCGCCGCATCCGCGCCGCCGAACGGGCCACGGGACGGCGTGTGGCAATCATGGCCGATCTGCCCGGCCCGAAGATGCGCATCGGCAGGATTGACCCCGAGCCGATCCAACTGCAGGCGGGCGACTCTTTCACACTCACTCGAGCCGACATTGTCGGCGACGGGCAACGGGTCTCGATGAGCCTCGAGCGGCTGCCGCGGGTTGTCAGGCCGGGCGACCGCCTGTTCCTCAACGACGGACTGGTCCAACTGGTAGTCGAGCGGGTAGCGGGGGACGACGTGCACTGCCACGTGGCGGTGGGCGGCGAGCTCCGATCGCGGAAAGGCCTCAATCTGCCCGGCATCGATCTGGGCATGAGCGCGTTCACCGATCGCGACCGCGCCTGCCTCGAATTCGCGCTCGAACAGGGCGTGGACGCCGTGAGCCAGTCGTTCGTCGAGACGCCGGCGGACCTCGAGGCTGTGCGCGACGCGGCCCGGGCCCTGGGCAGGACGCCGTTCCTCATCGCGAAGATCGAGCGCGCCGGGGCACTCAAGCACCTGGACGGCATCTTGAAGGCGGCCGATGGTGTGATGGTGGCGCGCGGCGACTTGGGAGTCGAGGTGCCGATCGAGGAAATGGCCCTGCTCCAGAAGCAAATGATCGCCAAGGCCAGCCTCGTCGGCAAACCGGTCATCACGGCCACCCAGATGCTCGAATCGATGGTCTCGAACCGCCTGCCCACGCGCGCCGAGGCCACCGACGTCGCCAATGCCGTCCTCGATGGAACCGATTGCCTGATGCTCTCGGGCGAGTCGGCCATCGGCAAGCACCCCGAGGAAGCCGTGGCGATGCTTGCGCGGATCGCGGCCTTCACCGAGGCGCACCGCCCGCCCGTGCGGCTTGACGACCTCATGGCGCTGTCCGATCCGCACCGGCCGCCCGCGGCGTCGGAAGCCATCGCTGCGCTGGTCGAGCATGCGCTCGAGACGGTGCCGTGCGCCGCTGTCTTCGTGCCGACCCGCACGGGGACAACGGCCCGGATGATCTCGCGTTTCAATCCGCGCGTCTGGATCGTGGCCCTGAGCGGCGACCGCGCGGTCTGTCAGGGGCTGGCCTTCTCCTATGGCGTTCATCCCATCGAGGTGGCTGACGAACCCGAGCATTGGCCTGACTTTGCCCGACAGTGGCTGAGCGCGCATCGGGTCCCCGGCGCCCTGGCCGCGCTGGTCGCCGGACCGTCGGGACGCAACCCGCACGCCAATCACCGCCTTGAATTCCTCCGGCTCGACGAGGCATCGACATGACATGTCCGACAACTCGGAGTTGCGCCCTTGCAGCCTTTGCAACAGCAGCCAGTATTTGGACATTCCGATCCAGCATCCTATAATGGGAGTCAGCCATGCGATGCAGACAGGCCTGATCATCTGCCAATGCGCCCACTCCGGGCTCATCGCGCC
>DAOOQY010000002.1:0-24758 GCA_035389025.1 Verrucomicrobiota bacterium | reverse complement strand
CGATGCAGACAGGCCTGATCATCTGCCAATGCGCCCACTCCGGGCTCATCGCGCCCGAGACCCTGGGCAGCCTGACCGCCAGCCTCCGGGCTCACGGGACGCCCTTCGATCTGGTGCCGGATTTGTGCGAGTTGGCGGCGCGCCGTGACCCGCGTCTCGAGGCCTTGTCCCGCGCGCCGCGCCCGACGGTTCTGGCCTGCCATGAACGCGCGGTCAGGAACCTGTTCCACATGGCCGCTGCGCCGCTGGACCCGGAACGGGCTCTGCTGCTCGATGTGCGGACGGGATCGGCGGACCAGGCGTTGGCGCGCCTGGGAGTCCCCCAAGCCGCACCCGGCAGTCCCATGGAAGCCGCTCATGACGCCACGGCGCCCGCCGGCTGGATTCCGTGGTTTCCGGTGATTGACGGGGCGCGTTGCACCAATTGCCAGCAATGCCTCGGGTTCTGCCTGTTCGGCGTCTACGATCTCTCGCCCGAAGGCCGCGTCCGGGTGGCCAACCCGCAATCCTGCAAGACAAACTGCCCTGCGTGCGCCCGCATCTGCCCCGAAGTGGCGATCATCTTTCCGAAATGCCACGAGTCGCCGATCAACGGCGGTCCGGTCCTGGACGAAGCGATGGAAAAGGCGCGCATCCGGGTGGATCTCGATGCGATTCTGAGTTCGGACGTCTACGCCAAGCTGGCCGCGCGCCGCATGGAAGTTGAGCGCAAGCGTCTTCTGCGGCGTGACGTGGAACTGGCCGGCGCGGAGCGCCAACGGCACCTGGGCCGCGAGAGCAGGGCGGAGCCGGAGAGAATCGAGCAAAGGGCATCGTCTCGAGACCGAGGCCAAGGCATATCGTGATTCCCGCGTATTTCAACCGGCTGGCGCGCGAGGTCGACCTCGGTCTGCTGGCGCGATGCGCATGGACGCTCGGGTTCGGTGGTGTGCGCGGCGTGCGGGCCTTTCAGAAGCGACTGCGGCGAGGCCGGACGTTTCCGGCGTTCCTGTTTCTCTCCGTGACCAACCGGTGCAACCTGAAGTGCCAAGGCTGCTGGGTAACGCCGACCACGCCGCCGGGGGAACTCGATCCGGCGCTCCTCAACCGCATCATCGGCCAGGCCAAACGCGAGCAATGCCGTTTTTTCGGCATCCTGGGCGGCGAACCGCTGCTTTATCCGCGGCTGTTCGAGATTCTCGGGCGGCATCGGGACTGTTATTTCCAGGTGTTCACCAACGGAACGACGCTCGATCAGGAGGCGGCGCGCGCGATGCGCCGCCTGGGCAACATCACGCCGCTGATCAGCGTGGAAGGCCTCGAGGAGGTGAGCGACCAACGCCGGGGCGGCACGCGCGTTTACCGGCGGAGCTTGCTGGGAATCGAGTGCGCCCGCCGCGAGCGACTGCTCATCGGAGTCGCCACGAGCATCTGCAAATCGAACTTCCGCGACTTGGTGTCCGAGACCTTCGTCCGGGCGTTGATCGAGCGCGGCGTCCATTACCTGTGGTACTACATCTACCGGCCCATGGGACCCGACCCGTCGGCGGAACTCTGCCTGTCGGCCGACGACATCGTGGCGCTGCGGCGCTTCATCGTCGACATCCGCCCGCGGTTCCCTCTGATCGTCGTCGACGCCTACTGGGACGCCGAGGGCCGCGCGTTGTGTCCGGCCGCCACGGGCATCAGCCATCACATCGGGCCGCGCGGCGACCTCGAGCCCTGCCCTCCCGTGCAGTTCGCTCGGGAGAACGCGCGCGACTCGGATGACACGGTGGCGCTCGTCGAGCGGTCGGCTTTTCTGGATGCCTTTCGGCGTTTCGCGGCCTCGCAAACCCGCGGGTGCGTGTTGCTCGAGTGCCCGGACGCGTTGCGCGCATGGATGGCGGCCCAGGGGGCCCGCGACACCACGGGCCGGGGCACGGCTTTGGCGGAACTGGCCTCCATGCAGTGCCGCCCCGGGCATCACATGCCGGGGCGGGAGATTCCCGAGAGTCACTGGGCCTATCGGCTGGCCAAGAAATACTGGTTTTTTGGATTTGGCGCCTATGGCTGAACCTTCCACTCGACCCGCGGTGTTTTCGACCCCGGCCGGAAGGCCGGCGCGCCCGGCGCAGCGTGTGCCGAAGGACAAGGCCGTGCGCGAATTCCTGCGGGCCGCGGCGCGCGACCATGTCGCGCGCCACCGGCTCGTCCCACCGCTCACGCTCGAAGAGTTGCGCGCCCATACGCGCGCGGTGATCGAGTCGCTCGGCCAGGACCCGGCCTACAGCGATTTCACCACCGTCCTGATCGGGAATGAAACATGGCGCGAGACGCTGGCGGGCATTCCATTCGACCGGCGTGTTGTCCTGCTGCCCCAATGCCTGCGCACGCGCGGCGACTGTCCGGCGGAGATGGACGAGTTCGGCCTGCTGTGCGAGCAGTGCGGGCGCTGTCTGATTGGCGAGTTCCAGGCGGAGGCCCAGGGTCTCGGCTGCGTCACACTCGTGGCCGAAGGCACAACCGTCGTCACCCGGCTCCTCGAACAGGGCCGGGTCGACGCGGTCATCGGCATGAGTTGCCTGCACGTGCTCGAACGTGCCTTCCCCCACGCCGCCATGCACGCCATCCCGGGCATCGCCATCCCGTTGTTCCGCGACGGCTGCGACGCCACCGGCGTGGATGCGGACTGGGTGCGCGAGGCGATCCGGCTCAAGTCCGAAGCCGTGTGGCCCGGGCGGCTCGACATCGACGCCCTGCGGCGCGAGGTCGAGCGGTGGTTCCAGATGGACGAACTGCAAAGCGCCCTGGGCTGCGCCGGCACGTTCACGGAACTCAAGGCGCTCGAGTGGCTGGCGCAGGCGGGCAAGCGCTGGCGTCCGTTGCTGGCCGTCTGCGTCCACAACACACTCGCGGGCCTCGCTGATGCCGATTCGCTGCCCGACTCCGTGCGCAAGGTGGCCCTGGCCACCGAGTGCTTCCACAAGGCTTCCCTCTTGCACGACGACATCGAAGATGGCGACGAGTTCCGGTACGGCGCCCCCACATTGGCGCGCCAACACGGCATGCCCATCGCGCTGAACCTGGGCGATTATCTGATCGGCGAGGGCTACCGCCTCCTGGCCGACAGCGGGCTCACGCCGCTCCAACGGGTGCGCGCCTTCAAGATCGCCGCCGAAGGCCATCGCTCTCTCTGTCTGGGACAAGGCGCCGAATTGGACTGGATGCGCTCAGCCTCGCCGCTGACAACCGCCCAGGCGCTCGATTTGTTCCGGTGCAAGACCGCGCCCGCATTCGAGGTCGCGCTGCGTTTGGGAGCCGTGTGCGCGGACGCGGACGAGGCGCTCGAAGAGCCGCTGCGGCGCTTCAGCGCCGCCCTGGGCATCGCCTACCAAATCCGGGACGACCTCGATGACGCTTTCGATCCCCAGGCGCCCGGCGACGCCGCGGCCCGGCGCCCGTCAATCCTGGTCTCCATCGCCTGCGAACAGGCGTCTGGCGACGCCCGCGCCCGCCTGCAACTCGCATTCGGCGCCCAGGCGTCCGCCGCCACCCGCCGGGAAATCTTCCGCGACGTCTTCCTCATGTTGCGCACCGAGGACAAAGCCCGCCAACTGCTCGAACACTACCGCAACGAAGCCCAGCGCTCGCTCAGCCCCCTCCAAAACGCCCATCTCAAAGGCCTGCTGCGACGGCTCGTCGGCCGCCTCCTCGGCCCCCCGCCAACCGCGCCCGCCAAAGCATGAGCCCGGCCGCGCCCGCCCCCCTCGTCCCGCGCCGCCGCACCCGGTGCGCCGCCGCGCTCCAGCGCGCCCTGGCCCGCGCCGCCGCAAGCCTCGACACCCAGGCCCACTCGGCCCTGGGCGCATTCGTCCGCGCCCAGTTGGCCTCAGATGGTGGATTTCGCGGGCGGACCGCGGATGGGGACCTCTATTACACGGTGTTCGGTCTCGAGTGCGCTCGGGCGCTCGAACTCGATCTGCCGGTCGAACCGATTCGCCGCTTCGTCGAGTCCCGGCTCGATGCCCCGTTGGACTTCGTGCACCTGACCTGCCTGGCGCGCTGCATCGAGACACTCGCCCCCGGCGGCTCGCCCCCGGCGTGCGGCGCAGGCCTCAGCGAACGGCTTGCGCGTCATGCATGCGCCGAAGGCGGCTATCATCGACAGCCCGGCCAGCGCAGAGGGAGCGTCTACGAGAGTTTCATCGGCGCGCTGGCGATCGAGTCCCTGGACGAGCCGCTTCCGAATCCAGCCGGCCTGGGTGCCATCCTGGCCAGCCTGGGCGAAGCCTCCGGAGGATTCGTCAACAGTGACGGATGGGGAGCCGCGAGCACGCCGGTGAGCGCGGCGGCGCTGCTGTTGCTGCACGAGTTGGGGGAACCGTTGCCGCCCAAGAGCGTCGCGTGGCTCCGGAGCCGGCAGCGGGCAGGCGGCGGTTTCGCGGCGGCGGCGCTGGCGCCCGTATCGGACTTGCTCTCGACCGCGACCGCGCTGCACGCCTTGAACCGGATCGGCGCGATCGAGAGCGTCGCAATCGACTCTTGCCTCGAGTTTGTGACCGGATGCTGGGACGATTCGGGCGGGTTCCACGCGCATGCGCTCGATCGAACGCCGGATTGCGAATACGCCTTCTACGGTCTCCTGGCGCTCGGCAACCTGGTCGCCCCAGGTGAAATGTAATCCGCTGCAGCGTCATGTCCCCCGACCCCCTCAATCACCAGAGCATCGCCGCGGCGGCGCGCAACGCGCGGCGCGCCCTTCTGGAACGTCGGACGCCGGACGGTCATTGGACGGGGCATTTATCCAGCAGCGCGCTCTCCACCGCCGTCGCCGCGGTGGCGTTGGCTCTTGCGGATGCGAAGGGGCACGACGGCGCCGTCCGCCGCGGCCTGATTTGGCTCGAGGAACATCAAGATGCGGACGGCGGGTGGGGCGACACCCCATCGAGCCCGGCCAACCTCAGCACGACGCTGCTGAGCTGGGCCGCGCTCGATCGGGCCTCGGACCGTATGGCCCACCGGGGCGCTTGCGAGCGTGCGGAGCGGTGGCTGGAGAAGCGTCTCGGCAGCCTGGCCCCGGATCAGATCGCCGATCGCGTGCTCGATGCATACGGGAAGGACCGCACATTCTCGGTGCCGATTCTCACGTTCTGCGCGCTGTGCGGCCGGTTGGGCGATCCGGACCGAGCCTGGACCGCGGTTCCCCAGTTGCCGTTCGAGTTGGCCGCACTGCCGCATCGGTTCTTCAAGTGGCTGCGCCTGCCCGTGGTCAGCTACGCAGTGCCCGCGCTCATCGCGATCGGCCTGGTCCGCCACGAGCACACCGGGCATCGAGTCCGCCCCTTGCGCCGGCTGCGCGACGCGCTCAAACCACGCGTTCTCGGAATCCTCAGGGACATCCAGCCCGCCGGGGGCGGATTCCTCGAAGCGATCCCCCTGACCGGTTTCGTCGTCTCGGCCCTGGCCGCGTGCGGACTCCACGGCCATCCCGTGGCAATGGCGGGCGCGGAGTTTCTGCTCCGCACGGTGCGGGCCGACGGCAGTTGGCCGATCGACGTCAATCTGAGCACATGGGTCACCACGTTGAGCATCGGCGCGCTTGGCTGCGGCTCGACGCCACTCGAAGGACTGAATGCCGAACAACGGGCCGCCCTCGTGAACTGGCTGCTGGGACAGCAACATCAGATCGAGCATCCCTTCACCCACGCGGCGCCCGGCGGCTGGGCATGGACGAACCTCGCCGGCGGCGTGCCCGATGCTGACGATACGGCGGGCGCCCTGCTGGCGCTGCACGCGCTGGACCGAGACTCGCCTGAGGCGCGCGCCGCCGCCGCTCGCGGCGTCGAGTGGCTGCTCGGCCTCCAAAATCGCGACGGCGGCATCCCGACCTTCTGCCGCGGCTGGTCGAATCTGCCGTTCGATCGGAGTTGTCCGGACATCACAGCCCATGTGCTGGCAGCGTGGGCGGCCTGGGAACCGCGCCTCGAGACGCGCCTGCGTGCGCGCCTGAACCGCGCCGCGCGCCGCGCGCTCGAAGCCCTGCTCGAAGCCCAGCGTCCGGACGGGGTCTGGATTCCGTTGTGGTTCGGGAACCAACACGAGACGCGCCTCGAGAATCCGGTGTATGGGACGTCGCGCGTCCTCTTGGCCATGCAGCGGGTTCGAGGCCGAGTCGGAGCCGGAGTTGAGGCCGCCATCGCGCGTGGCGAGGAATGGCTGCGACGGAGCCAGCGCGGGGACGGGGGTTGGGGTGGTGGGGGTGAGGCCCCGGCGACCGTCGAGGAAACGGCGCTCGCCTTGCAGGCGTTGTTGACCGGCGAAAACGCCGGGCACCAAGCCGTCCGCCGCGGCCTGGCGTGGCTGGCGAGCGCGACACAGGGCGGCACGGTCTTTGCCTCCTCGCCCATCGGGCTGTATTTCGCGGCCTTGTGGTATGCCGAGGAACTCTATCCGATCATCTTCAGTTGCGGGGCCTTCGGATGCGCCGAGGCGCTCCGCGGCTCGACAGGCGCCTCGCAGCGCTGATAGTGTCCGCGGCCAGCCGGATTGTACGGCTCGATTCTTTGCCTATGAAGCGCACGCTCATCAAACACGCCCTCGCGGCCGCCGAACCGCGGGACGAGATCACGGTCGCCGGCTGGGTGCGCACCCGGCGCGACGCGAAGGGGTTCTCGTTCCTCGAACTCAACGACGGGTCCCGCCTCGCCAGCTTGCAGGCGGTCGTCGACGCGAGTGTCCCCGGCTATGCCGACATGGCCCACTGCATCACCGGCGCCTCAGCCGAGGTCTCGGGCCGGCTCGTGCCCTCTCCGGCCGCGGGCCAGAAGTGGGAACTCCAGGCCACGCGCCTGCGTCTGCTCGGCAGGTCCGACCCGTCGTATCCGCTCCAGAAGAAAGGCCACACGCTCGAATTCCTGCGCACGATCGGACACCTGCGTCCCCGGTCGAATCTGTTCGGCGCGGTCTTCCGGACGCGCAGCCGCCTGGCCTACGCGGTGCACACGTTCTTTCAGGAACGCGATTTCGTCTATGTCCACACGCCGATCATCACGACCAGCGATTGCGAGGGAGCCGGCGAGATGTTCCGCGTCACCACGCTCAAGGGGAACATCGACGACCAGGGGCAGGCCGACTTCTTCGGGCGTCCGGCCTACTTGACCGTGAGCGGGCAACTCGAAGCCGAGACGTTTGCCTGCGCCCTGTCGAACGTCTACACGTTCGGTCCGACCTTCCGGGCGGAGAACTCGAACACGGCCCGGCACGCGGCGGAGTTCTGGATGATCGAGCCCGAGATGGCCTTTTGCGACCTCGAGGGCGACATGGACCTTGCGGAGGAGTTCGTCAAGGCGCTGGCCCGCCACGCGCTCGAAGAGTGCGCCGAGGACCTCGCGCTGTTCGGCAAGTTCGTCGACAAGGGCCTCCACGACCGCCTCCAATTCGTCGTCGACCGCCCTTTCCAGCGCGTGCCCTACGCCGAGGCCGTCGACATTCTCCGTGCGTCCGGCAAGACGTTCGAGTACCCGGTCGAGTACGGGCTCAATCTGCAATCGGAACACGAGCGGTATTTGACCGAACAGCACTTCCATTCCCCGGTCACCGTCTTCAACTACCCGCGCGAGATCAAACCGTTCTACATGCGCCTGAACGACGACGGAAAGACCGTCACCGCCATGGACGTGCTCGTGCCCGGCATCGGCGAAGTGATCGGCGGCTCCCAGCGCGAGGAACGCCTCGATGCCCTCATCGAGAACCTGAGCTACCACAAGCTGCGGCCCGAGGACTACTGGTGGTATGTGGACCTGCGCAAATACGGCACCGTGCCGCACGCCGGCTTCGGCCTCGGCTTCGAGCGCCTGCTGATGTTCCTCACCGGCGTCGGGAACATCCGCGACGTCGTTCCCTTCGCCCGCACCCCCGGCTCGGCCGAGTTTTAGCGAGGCCTTGCCATGAACCGCCTGCGCAAGCCGTTGATAATTAACATGAAGGGCAACACGAACGTCCAACGCGCAACGTTCAACACCCAACTTTCAACGAACCGCTTCGTTGAACGTTGAGCGTTGGAAGTTAAGCGTTGAACGTTTCCCGGTTCATGGGTCCAATGCGCATTCAACCGTTGAATGTCAATGCTGCCCATGAGCCCCTTCCCATGACCGGCCTTGACGAACGCTTCGGCGGCGTCGCGTGCCTGCTGGGCCCCGAGGCTCTGGCGCGCCTGGGCCGCGCTCACGTCTGCGTCGTCGGCCTCGGTGGCGTCGGCTCGTGGGCCGTCGAGGCCCTGGCACGGTCCGGCGTCGGGCGGATGACCCTGGTGGACTTCGACGTCGTGAGTGTCGGCAACATCAACCGCCAGATTCATGCGCTCGAACCGACCCTCGGCCAGCCCAAGGCCCAGGTGCTGGCGGACCGGGTCCGGCTCATCCACCCGCACCTTCAAATCGAGATCGTTCCGGCGCGCTTCAGCGAGGAGACCGCCGCCCGGATTCTCGAAACGCCTTACGACTGCCTGTTGGACGCCATCGACGGCGCCGCCAATAAGAGCCGCCTCATCGCCGGTTGCTGCGCCCGGCATATCCCCATTGTCACCAGCGGCGGCGCGGGAGGCCGCCGCGATCCAACCCGCGTGCGCATCGACGACCTCGCGTTCAGCAGCCATGACCGCCTCTTGGCCCAGGTCCGCGCCATCCTCCGGCAGGACTACGCCTTCCCTCGAGGGCATGCGCCCTTCGGCTTGCCCTGCGTCCATTCCACCGAGCCGCCTCGGTCCGCCCACACGCCTGAGCCCGCCTCCGCCCCACAACCCGGAGCCGGAGCGCCGCCCGGCGATTGCGATCCCGCCCACCCGATGTTCGGAACGGCGGTGTTCGTGACCGGGACGTTCGGATTCGCCCTCGCGAGCCTGGCTGTGAAACGCATCGTTGGGCATTAGCCCCCGGATATTTCATAAGGCTTCGCGGGGTCTCATATCCGGGCTCCATCAGGAAGCGCCTCGAGGCCGAGGGCAGGACGGGGATATCTGGATTGGTCGAGCAAGGCCGTTCGCTCAACGGTTTGGCGTCTCCTTCGCGAGTGGCGTCTTGGACGATGCCGGGGGCGGGGCGGATTCACTGAAGGCGCCCCAACGCTTTGCGGCGGCAACCAGGAAGGCGACTGCCGCCACAACGTTCAATATCGGGATGGCCATCTCCTCTGAGCGGGAGTTGATCACCGCGGCGACCAGGAAACAGGCGGACGCGATGAGAAGCCAAGCAGCCTGCCAGCGCGTGAGCCCTTCCGCGAGCCCCCCGCCGCCCTTGCTCACGACACTGGCCGCGCGATCCACGAGACCCAACTTGAGTGAGCCAACGACGATGCCCGCCAGCGCCAGACCCCAGACGATCGGCAGGTTCCAGGCCACCCCCAGCGGCAGTCCAACGATGCTGACCGCCAGACCATACCACAGCAATGCCCGTCGGCGCCTTTGCTCGGGCGATTCTTCCGGGCTGCCCGCTTGACTGCCTGTTTTCGGTTCCACAAAAGCCGCCCCGCAACTCGCACAGAGCCGGGCTCCCCGGCTGGTGGGGTTGCCACAATGACTGCAAACCCGCTTCAGAGCCATGCGCCCTCCGATCAGGAGCAGCACGATTCCAATGATGAGGCCGAAATCAGGAATGAAGAAACAGGCCACGCCAATTGCCTGCACAGCAGCGCCGACCCCCAGAAACTCGCCCTTGATCCGCTGGGTGGCGGCCTTCCCGGCTGAGTTGGGCGGGGCTTGGGGGGCGCACGGGTCTTCGCGACGCGGCGTGGACGCGATCGATTCGACATCTGTCTTGACCTGGCTGGCATGCTGGTAACGCCGTTCTGGCTCCTTCTCCAAGGCGTGAAGCACCACCTCGTCCAGCCGCACGTCCACGTGAACCTTCTTTGAAGGAGGCGGGAACTTGCCCAAGGGCAGCTCACCGGTGAGCATCTCGTAAAAGACCACGCCCAAAGAGAAAATGTCCGCGCGATGATCCACTCGAGTCGGTTGTTCCACCTGCTCCGGGGCCATGTAATGGGGAGTGCCGATGATATCCTTCCCACCCGTGAGCGCCTGGTCTTGCGGTCCGAAAGCCAGGATTTTGGCGATGCCAAAATCGGCGATCTTAACCTGACCCTGTTTGTCCAGGAGGATGTTCTCGGGCTTGATGTCGCGGTGCACCACCCCTTTCTGATGCGCGAATTCAAGAGCGGCGCAGATTTTCGGCACTATGGCCAGGGCCTGTTCCGGCGCGAGTTTGCCCTGTTGCAGCAGTTGGCGCAGGGTCAAGCCATCCACATACTCCATCACCAGGAATGGGTAGCCGCCGGCTTCGCCGTAGTCATAGACCGTGACAATGTCGGGGTGACCCAGCCGGGCCAAGGCCCGGGCTTCGCGGGCGAAGCGCTCGGCAAAAGCCGCGTCGGCCGCGGGCGCCTCGTGCCGGGGCAACAACAGCTTGAGCGCAACCAACCGGTCGAGCTTCGGCTGGCGTGCCTTGTAAACCACGCCCATCCCGCCCCGGCCGAGACACTCGAGAATCTCAAATTGCGGGAAGAGGTTGGCGATCTCCGCGGGCGACGGAGCTGTTTTCACAATGCGGGTCGCACCGGTGCCGGCCGGCCCTCCCGGCGCCTCGGTCTGCGTTTCCAGGTTCAAAGCCATCAGGCAGCGGGGGCAGAGGCCTCTCAGAGTGCCCGGCGCCAGCGGAGCCCCACACCTGGAACAGTTTCGGTTTTGGTCGTTCGTGTTCATTCACCCTGTTCTTAAGCACCCCCCGACTCGTGTGACATGCAACGGCCGAAAAACAACAGGAGGAACCAGCCCCTTGCCCGGGGCGCCTCACTCAACCTGCCAGCGCCGCCAGAAGATGCCGAACCTCTGCCTCCAACTCGGCGGGGTCTTTCAGGGTCTGGCCGATTTCCTCGCGAAAGACCTCGCGGTAACGCTTTCGCAGGCGATGCACAGCCTGGCGGGCCGCCGTTTCGGTCATCCCCAGGCGGGCCGCCAGATCGTCGTACAGGATTTCACCCCTGGCGGCGGTGAGGCATGGGCTCAAGGCGGTGAACTCGTCGGATTTGCCCGCCGCCTGGTGTTCGTCTGCGAGTTGGTGCAAAGCGCGATCCAACAGCACGAACGCCCATTCCCGGTCGTACAGCGCATCCGGACCGGCGGCTGTTGCGATGGCACCCTGATAATGAGCCTCGGCAGCCGTGGTGTCCAGCGAGAGGGCCACCGCGCCCCCGCCACGCTTTTTGGCCCGAGCCCGATCCCACTCATTCGCCAGAAACCGGTCCATTGCAGTCAGCAGAAACGTGCGGAATCGTCCGCGGGCCGGGTCAGCCACACTGACCCAACGGTGCTCGAGCAAGCGGGCGAAGAACTCCTGGGTCAGATCCTGGGCATCCTCCGGGGGATACCCGCGGCGGCGCACATAGAAATAGAGTGGATGCCAATAAGTCTCACACAGACGAGACAAGGCGGCGTCGGCACCGGCAGTGTCGCTGTGTCCTGCGGCCAGCACCACTGACCAACGGGTCGTGACGAACACCTTGCGCCCCGGTCCGGCCTCATCCGTCCCCGCACGCGAAGTCGCATTGCTCACCAGCGCAAGCCTAATCCCGTAATGCCCAGGTGCAAGCGGTCCACACAAAACACCAGATTCAGGGCGCAGCATGCCGCCACGTTCGGTCGCAGGGCGTTGGACACTCTGCCTTGCGCGGCGGCAAGGAGTGCGGCGGCAAGGATTCCTCTCTGAATTGCCGTGCCGGACTGCGCCGCACCGCGCGTTGAGCCAAAATGCCCCGGCAGAAGCGCCGCCGAACCGGCATCAGAATCGGCATTCAAGTTCCAGTGCGGTGGAAGCTCGAGTCAGGATTGGGCGGACGCGGAGGAGGCGCGCGTTCGACGCGAGGCACATTTCGCGGTCGAAGCCCTTCAGAAAGGCGACGGGAACCTGAGTTGCCACAGCGGGGTGGACCTCGGCGGCGGCGATGGCCGGCAGGATGGCGGCCACATGGCCTCTGGCGACCGCACGAGCGGCCAGGGGGAAAGACGAGCACTCGATCTGAATGTCGAGTTTGACGCCCTGCTTCTTGGCCGACTGGGCGAGGCCGCTGCGGAAGCTGCCCTCGCCTTCGAGGGTGGCCAGGGGCAAACCGTCGAGAATTTCGATACCTTCTTTCCGTCCGGCACCGGCCTGAAGCCCGGCAGGAATGAACAGGGAATAGGCCATGCGCCCGAGGGTCTTCGCCTGCAAAGGACGGTGGACGGCGTCCTTCCGGACCAGGGCAAAATCGATAACACCATCGGCGAGGCGCTTCACAGCTTCTGCGGTGGGTAGGTTGAGGAACTTCAGACGGACGTTGGGGAGCTGCTCGCGGATTCTGTCCAGCCGGGGCATCAGAAGCCACTGGATGACGCTTTCACCGGCGCCGATGACGACTTCCACGGGCTGGTTCCGGCATTCATTCTTGAAATCAGTCAGGGCGGCGCAGCACTCACGGGCGATGGTGTTCAACCGGGAACCCGCGTCGGTGAGGACGATTCCACGGCCTTTGCGGCGGACGAGTTCGGCGCCAAAGAACTCCTCGAGTTCCTTGACCTGGCGGCTGAACAGACTTTGCCGGGTCGGGTCGCCCTTGGCCGCCCTGGTGACGCCGCCAGCCTGGGCCACGAGGCAAAAGCTCTGCAAACGGTCCAGGGAAAGGCCGCCTTGCTGGAGCAATTCTGAAAACATGACTGCAAAGTTATGGAGTGCGCAGTTTTTGGGCTAGAAGAAAATTCGATGAAAGGCAATACTGCAACCAGTGCATCTGTAGGTTGTCGGTGGGAATGGAGTTTGCGCCGCGTGGGGGCACGCGGCCTACAGCGGAAGTCTCCGTTCGTTGTAGGCCCGGTGCCCTCACCGGGCGACAGAATACAGACAATTATCAGATGCACCGTGCTGCAACCAGGTCTCGATTCCGGAATCGAAGACCGATAGTGTCAGAAACATGAGCCGTACCGAGGACAAAACATGCCGCGAGTTGATCGAGCCGGCGCTGCAAAGCGCCGGTTGGGCATGGGACCGCCAGCTTCCGCTGGGGCCCGGCCCGGTCAACATCGCCGAGGGCTCGATGTATGACCCGAACCAGAAACTGATCCTGGATTACCTGCTTCGCTTCGGCCACCTGCCCCTGGCCGTCCTGGAGGCGAAGGCGGAAACCGAAGCGGCAGCCGATGGCATCCAGCAAGGACAGCGTTACGCCCAGCGGCTTGGCGTGCGGTTCGCCATCGCCTCGAACGGGAACGATTACATCTTGACTGACCTGGCCACGCAGTCGTGCGAGACGTTCTCGATGCCGCCGACGCCGGCGGACTTGCTCGGCCGACTTGGCTACACCATTGATTGGGCGAGGTGGCAGTCTGCATTCGCATCTCCGTGGCACATTGACCAGATCACGCGGAAGCAGGTCCGGCCTTACCAGGAGATGGCCATTTTCGAAACGCTGCTGCGGTTTGCCAGGGGCGTCACGCGCGTTCTGCTGCTGATGGCCACGGGCACCGGCAAGACGTTCACCGTTTTTCAACTCATCTGGAAGCTCATTCAGGGGAATGTCTTGCGCAACAACCGCATCCTTTTCCTGACGGACCGAAACAACCTTCAAGACCAGGCTTACCGCGCTTTCAGCGCCTTCCCGTCGGCCTCCCGGCTGGTGATTGACAAGGAACTGGTCGCCCAGGGGAAACACCGTGTCGGGCAAATCTACTTCGCCAACTATCAGAACCTGGACGAGGAACTGGACGGAAAGAAGCTCTATGAGCATTTCGAGCCGGACTTCTTTGATCTGGTCATTGTGGATGAGTGCCACCGGTCCGGGTTTGGCGACTGGTTTGGCATCCTCGAGTACTTCGCCCAGGCATTCCAGTTGGGCTTGACGGCCACGCCGCGAGAGATTGCGGATGTGGATGGGCGCGAGCTGACGCCGGAACAAGGACGCCGGGACACCTATACGTGTTTTGGGGACCCTGCCTACACCTACACCCTCAAGCAGGCCATCGAAGACGGCTACCTCGTGCCGTACCTGCTGGAGCAGCGGATCACCAACCTGGATGCGGACGGTTTCACTGGGCCGGACGGCCGGCAGTACACCACGGCCAATTTCGAGCGGGAAATCCGGATGCCGGACCGGACAAAGTTCATCGCGGAAGACCTGCACGCGCAGCTTGGCCAGCATGGGCTGCTGAATGAGAAGGTGATCGTTTTCTGCGTGGATGACACGCATGCCGCGTTCTTTGCCCAAGAACTGCGGCGCATCTCGGGGGACAACGACTATGCCGCGCGCATCACGCGCTCGGAGCGGAACTCGCACCAGTTGGAACGAAACTTCCAGGAGGTGGGGCGCGCCAAGCCGCGCGTGGCGGTGACCGTGGACCTCCTCTCCACCGGGTTTGACGCCCCGGATGTCAAAGTCATCGTGTTCGTCCGCCCGATCAAGAGTGCCATCCTTTACAAACAGATGAAGGGACGTGGCACGCGGCTCTGCGAGGACATTGACAAGCGGTTCTTCTCGATCTTCGACTACTCGGGCGCGAGCGTGCTGGAAGACGCCGAGTTCGACGGGCACCCGGCCAATATCCAGAAGCCGCCGCCGACCAAGAAGGCACCGCGCAAGGAGCCAGCGCTTATCCAAAGGCCGGTGGCGCAAGGGGTGAGCCTTTACATCGCCGCCAGCGAGCGATATGTCTGCCTGGCCGACGGGCGGAAGATACCCTTCGACGAATACTGCGAGCAGTCCAAGCAGGTGATCCGCAAGATTTCCCCCAACGACCTGCAGACGCTGCTCGACCTGTGGGCCGACAAGCAGACGCGGAGCGACGTTCGCGAGGAACTGAAGAGCAACGACATCCACATTGCGGCTTTCCGGCATTACTTCGAGTTGGATGCCGCCGATGACGTGGACATCCTGGGGAAAGTGGGCTTCAGCCTGCCAACCATCCCGATGCGGCACGACCGCGTGACGCGGTTCTGGGACCGCAATGACGGCTGGCTGCGCTCGATCGTCGGCACGACCGACGAAGAAGTGAAGATGGGATTCTGGGAGACCGCCCTGGACCACTACGCCCTCTACTCGATTGACGACCTCGAGCGCGGGGAGACCTACAGCGCGCCGCAATTCGTGTCCCGACTGGGCAGCTTCTCGAGGTTCCTGCCCTTGTACGGCGGCGGACAGAAACTGCGGGGCGACTTCGAACAGGTGAAACGCCATCTGTACGTCGCCAATTGAGCTATGAACTACGCTCAACTTCTTCAGTCCATTGTCGCCCTGCACGGTCGGGCCTAAGCCGGGGCGGCATCGGCCCTGAACCAATTCCACGTTCTGCGCAATTGGACTATTGGCGCCTACGTGGTGGAATTTGAACAACGGGGTGAAGACCGGGCGGCTTACGGAGCGCAGTTGCTGGCCAGGCTTTCGCGGGATTTGTCCGCGCGAGGCCTGAAAGGATGCAGCCCGGACGTGTTGGAGCGGATGCGGCAGTTTTACTGGGAATATCCGCAGTTTGGCAGCGTGATTTCCGCGACACTGTCGCGGAAATTGGCCCAGCTTCCGGCTCCGCCTCGACCGCGGATTTCCGCGACGGTGTCGCGGAAATTGGGAAAGGCGGGACCAACTCCATTGCGCTCCGAAACGCTGCTGCGGCCAAGAGCATCCAACTGATTCTAACATGCCTTCCAAGATGCGATACAAATTGGCTTCGCCAAAGAAGAGCGACGCACAGTCGCTGGCCGTCCTGTCGGGCGAGCAACTCGAGCACCGGCGGGCCGAGGTCAACACCGCCATCAAAACGGCCTGCGATTACCTCAACTCCGACGGTGTGGACCCGCGCAACTACGTCGAGCAACTGGCCTGGATGTTCTTCCTGAAGGCCTTCGACGAGGCCGAAGCGGTACGGGCCGACGTGGCCGTGTTCGAAGACAAAATGGTCGAGAACAGGCTGCCGGTTGAATTCCGGTGGGCGACATGGTCGAAGCTGACGGACAGGCCTGACGAAATGCTGAAGTTCGTCAACGACAAGCTCTGGCCCAGGCTCCTGAGCATGGGGACGGACCCGGTGGCTCAGCGGTTCCAACGCATCTTCTCGACGGTGCGGAACTACTGCCGGCGGGGGGTGATTTTCGCGAAGGTAGTGGACCAGGTGAACCGGCTCCATTTCAGCGACCGGACGGACGTGATGATCCTGTCCGAGTTGTACGAGAGCCTGCTGAAACAGGTGGCGGCGGACTCGCCCGGTTACGCGGGTGAGTTCTATTCGCCGCGCCACATCATCCGGGCGATGGTGCGGGTGGTACGGCCGCGCATCGGCGACCGGATTTACGATTCGTGCTTTGGCAGCGCGGGGTTCCACGCGGAATCCGCCGACTACATCCTCAAGACCACGCCGCGGATGAGCGGCGCTGACCTGCACAAGCTCCAGCACGCCACGTTCTACGGGGTCGAGTTCAAGCCGCTCAGCTACCTGCTGGGGACGATGAACATGATTCTGCACGGGATCGAGTCCGCAAACTTCGAGCTGGCGAATACCCTGGAACTGCACACGCCCAACGTGCCGGAGAGCCGCAAATACTCCGTGGCGCTTTCGAATCCGCCCTACGGCGGAAAACTGGACCGCTCGCTCCAGACCAATTTCACCATCCAATCCAGCGCCACCGAGATTCTGTTCCTGCAACACATCATGGCCAACCTGGCGCTGGGCGGGCGGGCAGGCGTGATCGTGCCGGAAGGCGTGCTGTTCCGGGGCGGACCGGATGCCAAGGTGCGGGAGCGGTTGCTGAAGGAATTCAACGTCCACACGGTGTTGTCATTGCCGGCGGGCTGCTTCCTGCCATACGCCGGGGTGAAGACAAATGTGCTGTTCTTCAACCGGGAGAAAGACGGCAAGACGACGAAGGACGTCTGGTTCTACGAACTGACGAACGACGGCTTCGAGTTGAAACAGACGCGCAAGCCCATCGAGGGCGACCAATTCCCCGACTTCCTGGCGAAGTGGGAAGAGCGGGTATGCGGCGAAAACTCCTGGATTGTCCCGCTGGCGGAGATTGAGAAACGCGGCTGGGACTTGTCGGCTAAGAATCCGAACCGGGTTGCCGACGCCGACCAGCGAAAGCCACTCGAACTTGTCGAAAGCATCAAGGCCAAGCAGGAACGGATCTCGGCGTTGGCAGACGAGCTGGAGGAGGTTTTAATCGCAAATGGGGCATAGCATATACAAGTCGCGATGGCCATTGAGGCCACTGGCTGAGGTCGCGGAGATTAACCCGAAGCGTCCGGTTGAGTTTCGGAGCCTCGACGAAGGCACCATGGTTTCATTCGTGCCGATGGCAGCGGTCTGTGAGAAAGCCGGTGCGATTACGGGGGCCGTTTCCAGGTCCTTCGGCGAAGTGCGGAAAGGCTTTACCTATTTCGCCGAGGGTGACGTGATCTTCGCGAAAATCACGCCCTGTATGCAGAACGGCAAAGCTGCTGTTGGCTTGAACCTCGTGAATCGGATCGGCTTCGGCTCAACCGAATTCCATGTGCTGCGACCAACGAAAGCGACTGCGGAGTGGCTTTACTACTTCGTCCGCAGCAAGAGCTTTCGAGACGAGGCTGAGCGACACTTTCATGGGTCGGCAGGACAGCAGCGCGTCCCAGAAGAGTTCATGTGCCAAGCGCTGATACCTGACGCCCCAGCCGATGACCAGCGCCGGGTGGTTGGCCGCATCAAAGAGTGCCTGAGCCGCGTCGAGGAAATGCAGCGGCTGCGGGAGGAAATGACCCTGGAAGCTGAGGCGCTCACTAACGCCACGTTAAAGGAACTGTGGGACAGGGATGAAATCGCCAATGCTCCACGATTCAGCCTGGCCAATTTGGGCGAGATCACCACCGGCAACACACCCAGCCGGAAGGTTTCTGATTACTTCGCCGAAACAGGCACGCCTTGGATCACGCCAGGTGACATGAATGCTACCAAGGAGATCATTACCGCTCGCGAATTTCTGTCTCCGCGGGGTATTGCCGAAGCCCGTGCCCGAGTCCTCGTCCCAAATTCCGTCGCCGTCTGCTGCATCGGCGCGACCATCGGCAAGGTAGCGATTGTGCGGCAGCCCACGGGCATCAATCAGCAGATCAACGCCATAACGTTCGGCAGTCGTGTGTTGCCGGATTACGGTTACTGGGCCTGCCGTGCGCTGTATCCTGAAATCCTCTCAAACGCCGCGCAAGCGACCTTACCGATTCTCAACAAATCGCGGTTCGGCGAATTGTCCATTCCCGTCCCGGACAAGGAGGTTCAACAGTCCACTGCCACCAAACTGGACGAAGTTCTTGACGCCAGCTTGAAGTTGAAGGCCACGGCGCTCGAACAAGCCGCCGCGGAGGAACTCCTCCGCGAGTCCATCTTGCGGGAGGCGTTTGCGGGGAACTTATAAGATGCCGGAACTATCTCCCATCACTCATCCCGTTACCGGCAGCACCGCGAAAGCGCCGGCGGCACAATGGCGTTTCAGCCTGGCAGAGCTGCGAAACCGGTTGGCGCACGGGCAGACGTCGGGCATGGCCCAATCGTTGGGCGAGCTGCTAGATTTGCTGGCGTTTTTGTGCATTCTGCGTGTCGAGGAGCGGGAAGAAACAGAACGCCGCGCGATCGATGAGTTCAATGGCACAGAGCGAGCGCCCGAGTTTCCGGAACAGGCACGCTGGGAGATGCTCGAGTCAATCGAGCCTGACCGATTTGCGCGGCACATCCAGGAGAGGCTCTTTCCAGCGTTCCGCGGGATGCCGGCGGAGAGTCCGCTCCGATTACTGCCGCGGTTGTTCGATCCGGCGCGTTTTAGCCCGGCGGCCTATCAGGCGGCGGTCGAGATGCTGTCCTCGCCGCTGCTGCCGTTCGAGCAGTATCTGGAGTTGGAGCGGAGCGAGAAGTCCATGGGGCTCGAGGACAAGGCCGCCGAGTTGTTCAGCGGGTGGAAAGGAGTGGGCGAGTTCATCACCCCGGCCCGCGTGGCTGACCTGATGATTGATTTGGCGGCCCCAAAGGCGGGCGATCGGATCTACAATCCATGCACGGGTTTCGGCACGCTCCTGGTGCGCACGGCCAAGCGGGTCATCCTGCCGGCTTTGCGGCAGGGAAGTCCAACACTGGCAAACACGGTCAAGTCCTCGACGTTTTACGGGATTGAACTCAACCCCCGGATTTGCCTGGTGGCGCTGGCGCGCCTGATGCTGGCGGGCATCACGCGGCCCCGGCTGGAGCTTGGGGATGTTCTGGAGCGTCCGATGCCTGAGGCGGGCCAGAACGGCGGCTTCGACTGCATCCTGTGCAATCCCCCGATCGGCAGCAGCGCACTGCCGGACCAGACAGCGCGTTTTCCGATCCGCTCGCGGTCCACGGAGACGCTGATCTTGCAGCACATTCTGGCGCATTTGCGACCGGGAGGACGCGCGGTGGTGCTGATGCCGGAGGCCTTCCTCTACCGGCAGGGCGCGGAGGAACTGCTGCGAAAGCGCCTGGTGCAGGACTATCGTTTGGAAGCCGTAGTATCGCTGCCCGCCGGGAGCATTCATGGCTTGGGCGAGATACGGACCAGCCTGCTGGTGGTCCATCGCATGGAGCCCGCGAAGTCCATTGCGTTCATCCAGGCGGCGGCGACACAGGATATTCTGTGGGGCTACAAAGAGGCTGGGGGGAAGAACGCTCTACTGGCGAGCCTGGTCGGGTTGATCAAGGCTCGTGCCGCCCAGGAGGGGCGCGAGGCCGGGGTGGTGCGGGAGGACCCGCAGCCGGTTGGCGACCTGGCGAAACTGCAAAGCCGCGTCAACTGGGAGACCAGTGAGGTTCTTTCTGGCCGACGGTGGGAGCTTGTCCCCAAGTCCACGGGCGGTGACCAACTACAGGTCTTTCTGGAAGCCGTCCAGCGGATGGACAAGCAGGCAGAGATCAGGAAACTGGGCTGGGCGGCTTCGTCGGTAAAGTCGGGGATGAGTTACCGCCGTTCAGACATGCTGGATGAAAAGACGGAGAAGCCGGCGGAGGGATTGGAGGATGTCCGTTTGGTACGGATCCGAGACATCGCGAAGCTGCCGCCAGGTTCCGAACTCCGGCTGGTGCCCTCGGCGGCGATGGTTCGGATGACAGCGGATGGCGTTGCCCGCGCACCAGACCATTGCTTTCTGCAGGAGGGAGACATTCTATTGAGTGTGACGGGAACGGTCGGGAAAGTGGCGGTGGTGATGGGAGGAAACGGCAAGCGGATGATCGCGGCCAGCGGGATACACATCATCCGGGTGTCGGACGCGGTATTGGGGAATTATCTGCCACGCTTGCTCACGACGGAGCCCTACCAGCAATGGCTGAAGCGGAGGAGTCTCACAGGTTACATAAACCGACTCACTATCAGCGAGGTAAGGGACTTGCCAGTGCCGGTGTTCAAGGGCGGTGTCTCGCCCGAGGCTCTCCAGCACCTGTCCATCGGACAGAGCCTCGAGAGCATGCTGCGGCTGCTGGAAGCGAAGCCCGGTTTTTCCGCCTCAGTGCGGTTCCTGCTCGAGGATGATCTCGTGCGGACAGTCGCAGACCCCACGCCACGAGAACTGTCGGCTCCCTCAATAGCTGATCTGGTTAATGACCTTGTAGAGCGACTCGGCCGAATTCGCCACGACGGAACGGTGGATGAGGGCATCGAACCGCTTTACGATTGGCTTGCCGGCTACAACGACTTTGCGGTTCGCCTTCTGGAGGCACAGCTACTGCCTGTAGGACCCGACCGTTTTGCAGCGCTGCAGTCCTGGAGACTGAGGCTCTATGAGAAGGCCAGCGCCTTCCAGAGCGCCTACACTGAGTTGCGCGAACGCGCGCGCTACCGGCAGGGCGGCGCGCTCATTCACACCGTCTGTAACCGAATGGAAGGATTGTATGACGCCCTACTGAGCTTTTGGCGGGCTGACTTCGAGAGCCACTTGGCAGCCACCAGCATCAGCGCGTCACTCTCGCCCGCGCTTGTGACACTAGGGCTGCCTACGGATGTTTCGATTTCAGTGATGAACGACGGCCCTCTGCCGCTGCGCAAGCTGACGTTCGAGACACGTCCTTTTGAGTCGCGATCCGGCTGCGACTTGTTGAAGCCGGGCGGGAGCCACCACTGGCCGGTCAAGATCGTTGGCAAGGAAGGCGGGAAGCAGCCGTTGTTCTTGAACTGGAAGGGGCGACGGATGGACGAATCGGAGGCCAGCGGAGAAATCGAGCTGGCCTTCGAGGTCGTCTCCCTACGGGCCGCCGCAACGGGGGCTGGTGATCTGGGGGAGAACCCGTACATTTACCGCCGACTGCCGGAGGGGAAGCACGAGCAGATGTTCTATGGCCGTGAGGCTGAGCTCCGGCGGATCGTCGAGAACCTGGACCGTCCGAGCGCAACCACTATTCTACTGGTCGAGGGAAACCGGGGGATTGGGAAGACCTGGCTACTGAAACACCTCATCAGCCGAAGGCTGCCGGCAGCGTGGGTGCCCGTGTTTATTGACTTCCAGGATTTCGAGGGTGAATCGGGCACGACGGCGCGGCCCGGGATTCCAACGCGCAACATCTTCATCGGTATGGCGCGCGAACTGATTACAGCGGCGCGGAACGCGCTGCCACAGCTCGAGCTGCCGGGGGTGGGACGGGTGCCGCCGGTGAATGACCTTGCATTCCGTGCGTTTCTCGACTCGGAAACCCCGAAGCTCATCAGCGCAGAGCAGCCTTGGACAATGTTCAAGACACTGTTTCACGTCGTGCGCACGGCCCTTGCGCCGAGGCGAATACTGCTGGTTCTGGAGGAATTCGACCGGATTCAGGACGGCATTGACAGCAAGATCACAAGCGACCAGGTGCCGGAGAACCTGCGGCACCTGTTTCAGCACCAGGGGGAGGTTGCCGGCATCTTCACGGGCTCACGCACCATCCGCCGGTTGCGCCAGGACTACTGGAACATGTTGTTCAGCCTCGGCGACCCAGTGACGCTGAGGGGCTTGGAACCTGACGAGGCCCGGCTCCTGATCGAGAAGCCGGTCAGCGGACGCCTGGTGTATGCAGAGGAAGCCGTCCGGAACATCATTCAGGTCACCGCCTGTCAACCCCTCCTGATCCAGGGCATCTGCCATCGGATCTTTGCCTTGTGCAAACAGCGGAAGCAGGCGTCCGTGTCACTTGATCTCGTAGAAGAGGTGGTGAACGAGAAGACCACGAACAACGAGCACTTTGAGACGCTTTGGGGCTATCTGCACTCGGAGCGACGGCGGTGCTTGTTGTTCCTGGTGGATGAACTGGGCGAAAACGACGTGGCCGTGAGCTTTAATCTGCTTCGGACAGCGATCGAGGAGAAGGGCCTCCAGTATTCGCGTCAGGACCTGGAGGCGGACCTCAAGTACCTGCTTGATAGCGACATTCTGGGTGTGGACCGGCGTGACCGCCAGGAATTCTACCGCCTCGAGGTGCCCATGTTTGCGGTGTGGCTGCGCAAAACCAAGGATTTCAACCAGACATTGGCGGCGGCGAAAGACGAGATGCCATGAGCGAGAATCCATACAGACTGACCCCGGACCCGACGCCAAAGGAACTGGCGCGGGCCGAGATGTTGCGGCAGGTGCTCGAGGACCTGTTCGAGCACCACATCTCTGTCATCGGGCGACAGCATTATGGGAAGACGGTGTTCGTGACGGCGCTGGCGGCTGCGGCCCGCGAAAGCGGCCGGTTTTCAGACGTTGTGTTTTGGGACCTGCGGCACTTCACGCCAGGGAATGATGCGGAGTTCTTCGCGAAGTTCGCCGAAACACTTGTTGAGCAGCTAACATCCGTAGGGGAGGATGCCAGAAGCCACTTCGGCACGGTTGAGAACCGGACATATTCGAGGATCAAGGGCTTTTTTGAATACCTTCAGGGGCTGGAGAAGCGGGTCTTGATCGTAATGGACGGCATGGACCAACCGTTGGACTGCGAAGGACTGACCAAGAACCTCTGGGACAACCTGGCCGGTTTCGCCAAGATCGGGAGCGTGAACCTCCTGGCCACGAGCCGAAAGCCGCTTAGGCAGCTCTGCAAGAGCGCGACGGGACGGGCATCGGACTTCTGGGAACGTTTTGAGGATCCGCCCATTCGGCTCAAAGCTTTCATTGGAGAAGAGATTACCTCCTTCCTCAAACCCTTGGTCGAGGTGCGCGGCGGGTTGGAACAGGGCGTGGAGGCGGAGTTCGCCAATTGGACCGGCGGGATTCCGCGGCTCGCGGTGTGCGTAGCAAGGCGGCTGTTCGAAGGCGAGCGTTCGCCGGTCACTGTGGGGAACGTGCGCGTGGCAGCAGGGTGGGTTCTTTCGAAGCACGTGGATGCGCTTGAGGCGGCGTGGGATGTATGCACGGCGGAAGAGCAGACGGGATTCGCAGACTTGATAGAGAAACGTGAGGTCGAGGCACGGGATGCCGGGAAACTGGCGCATGCCCTAGTCCCCCTCGGTTTGGCCCAGGCAACTGGCAACAAGATTCGGGCGCATTGCGAATTGCTGAAGCAATTCACGTCGAGCCTTCAGAGCGGGTTGGTGTCTGTAAAGCTGCTCTTCGGCGAGAAACCGGTGTATGAGCGAAACATCCGGGCGGTGGTTGAGTGGCGCCTGCGTCAGATTACGGTGAAGAATCCTGACCTGAAGGATTTTGTTGCGGATGCCGTGGCGCGCGTGGGGAATCCCAAGCTCTTTTTCAAGGAGGTTCGGAACATCGTGGACCATGCGCTGACCGTGATTTGGAATTTTGAATGCCCAGATGGACAGTCGCCTCGGTATCAGAGCGGTTTTGCAGCATCAAAAGCAGGGCCACTGACATTCAACGATACCGGGAGCCTGCTCTACCATCTGCTACTCTCTACCGACTCCAGGAACAGAATCACGCTGAAGAAGGCAAACCGGCGAATCTACAGTCTGCTGAATGAGCTTCAGGGCTATGGCGACCTGGGGCAGCACCAGGGGAATGAGGTGATGCCCCCGGCTTTTGCTGCAGCGGCGTGCCTAACGGTGGTGGAACTCGCGGCCGAGATGGACAAGGCAGGATTCTAAGTGTGCCCAGCCATCGAATGTCGAATGCTCTCCGGCCTCGCGCGATTCCGCGGTTGAAGCGGGACGTGGTTTTGGGGTATCTGATTCGGCGCCATTACAGCCTATGACACCCGCTCAGATTTCGAGCTTTCTCCGAAGCCGCGTGCCCCTCTTTCAACATCTGCCTGCCGATCGACTCGATCAGGTGGTGAAGGGGTCGCGGGTTGTTTCCTGCGAACCGAACGAGGCGGTGATCGAGTTCGGAGAGGACGCGAGCTTTTTCGGCGTGCTGCTCGAGGGCGATCTCGGCGTCTCCGTCATTGGAGAAGGGGGCCGGCGCGAGGTGCTCGGCCAGTTCAAGGGGGGCGATACCTTCGGCGAGATGGCCCTGATGAGCGGGGAAAAGACCCAGGCCGACTTCATCGCCCAGACGCGCTGCCAGGTCTTGCGGATCCCGGTTGCCCTCTTCCAATCGGTCATCCTGACCGAGCCGCGCGCGGTGCAGCACCTCTCGAAGACCATTGCCCAGCGGTTCAAGCACCTGTTGGCCGATCCGATCAAGACCGCGGCGGCGTTTCGCCAGAGTGGGGATCCCTACGGCCTGAGCCTGAAAGGAGAGCGGCCGGAAAAGACTCTCGTCATCAACTGCGGCTCGTCATCGCTCAAGTACGCGTTCTTCGACACCGATAGCGAATCCGAGCCGGCGCGCGGTCTGATCGAACGGAT
>DAOOQY010000001.1:0-33182 GCA_035389025.1 Verrucomicrobiota bacterium | reverse complement strand
CCAGGGCCGCTGGGTCGCTTGGGGCCGCGGGGGGATTCCAGCCCGTCCAGCCCGGCTGGGCGCCGTCGAAGTCGTCGATGACCGTGGCGCACAGAGCCGAAGGCGATACGACCAATGCGGCAAGTGCGAGCCCGGCGACGCATGCGCCGATCCGTTTGCTTCCGAGTCCGGCTCGGGGCTTGGGCGGCCGGAAGGGTGTGTTGTCTTTCCTGATATGCATTGTGTTGTCCTTTCCTTGGTTTGTCTTGGATTTCATGAACCCCCTTGTGCAGCAAGGATGCCAGGCCGGAACTTCCTGGCGGATTCGCGGTTCGCGGGCAGCGGCGGACCGCACCGCTGCCGCGGATCACGGGTGCGGCCGACGTCGTCAAATCACGACTCAATCCTCAATAAGCCTCTGCCCGACAGACACCTTGGACTCGGACGCAGCGGGGCCACTCGGATCGCCTCGGACAATCTCGACCCGAGATGAACCTGTCCGCGGCACTTGCCGCCGGGTGGACTCGGCGGAGGCTCGAGGTGCATTTTCGCGGTCATTTCGCGGTCATTTCGCAATATATTCGAAGGAAATTCGCAATCTGTGCGAATATGCGAGGGGGCGCGGGAGGCCCGCAGCCCACGCGATGAACTCGAGGCGCGCGTGAGGCGCTCGCCCGCAACACCCTCTGGCTCGTCCAATCGAACCGCTTCACGCGCGTGAACCTCTGCGCGCTGCGAGGGATTCAGGCTCCTTTGGAGACTTGGCACACCCATGCGCTGCGTGCTGGCGATCGCCGAAGAGACTATGAACACATCAATCCCCAGAACACACCGGCGGGGGCCGACACACCGCCTCTCTCCATCTGTGTTCCGCCCTGAATCGGTGTGGGGACTGTCTGCGCACCGAGTCGGTGAGGAACTCCACACCGATTCAGGGCGGAACACAGATTGGCACCGAGACGCCGATCCCGCTGCGCTTAGCGCTGTGCGGTCTCGAGCCAGGCAGCCAGGACGCGCAGCTCATCGCTGCCTGTGTTCGGCGGAGCACCGGCCTGCCCGTCGTATGCGCGGGCGGCCCACGCGGCGAACGCGTTCGCGGACTCGCGCGCACTCCAATCGCTCAGGAGCTTGCGTCCTTCGTCCGCGCGGTCCGTCTGCCTGAGGGTGAGCGCGCGGATGAGCAAGCCGGTCGCGCCCCCGCGTCCGCCCGAGGCCGTGATCTGCCGGAGCATGTTATTCGCGGCGGCGCTGTCGCCCTGGCGTGAGAGAGCCTGGGCGGCGAGGAAGTCTTCGAGGTGCTCGTCGACGTCTTCCGGGTACGGTTTTCCGGCGCCGAGGTTCTCGGGCCAGAGCCGCGCGGTGTCGATCGAGCGGAGGGCCGCGGCGGCATCGCCTTTGCGAAGGTTTTCGACAGCCAGCATCAGGTGGGCCTCGCGATGGAGGCGGCGTCCCTCGGTGGCGCCCTCGTAGGGAAGGACCTCGAGCCGGTTCAAGCGCTCGGCGGCTTCCCGGTGCCGGCCTTCCGCCAGGAGGGCCTTCGCGTGGAGCATGCCGAGGATGTAGTTGTCAGGGGACTGGGCACAGTAGCGTTGGGCTGTTTCGAGCGCGAGGGCTGTTGAACCTTGACGCAAATGCCGCTCGATCAGCATTCGACCGAACCGCCACTGAGCGGGGTCGCGGCGAGCCGCCTCGTTCAAATCCGCCAGAGACCGTTCCCGGGAGACCCCCTCGATGAGGAGGGCGCGCGCAGCGTAAAAGGGGGCGTAATCCGGCTGTTGCCCGCACTCGTCGAAGAGGCGGCGGGCCTGGTTGAGGTTGCCGGCGCCCCAGTGGACAAGCGCCAGGTAATAGCGCGGGCGCCAACTCGAGCCGCGGGACACCGCCCACTCGAGCACCTCGGCCGATTCCGGTCGGAAGGGGAAGACGCGCTCGGGCGATGCCGCTTCGGCCTGCTGCAACAGAGCTGATGCCGCGTCCGCGTCGGCCTCGAGGCACGCTCTCCAGTAGAGGACCTCGGCTGTCTGGGGGGCGACCTCGAGCACCTGCCCGGCCTCGATTCTCCTGCCAAGGCCGCGGTACCACGCCGCCAACTCGAGGAATGTCTCCTGAGGCATCTCATTGCGGACGCTCGCCGCGAAAGCGCGCCGGGCGGCCTCGCCGCCCTCGGCCAGCGCCTTTTCGAAGCCGCCGAAGGAATTGAGTGGATCGAGCGCGAGCAGGGCATCGATGGCTCTGCCGGCCTCGTCGGGGCGCCCCTGCAAACGGAGGACAAGAGCGGTGAGTTGGCGCGCTTCGAGGTTGCGCTGATTGAATTCGACGCTCCGCTCCGCGTCGACTCGGGCCCGCGCGAGGTCTCCGGTGTAAAGGGCCAGCTTCGCGAGTTCGGTCCATGCCGCGCCGCGCAGTTCGACCGACTGCGCCGCCAGTTCGAAGCCGTCGCGGGCATCGTCGAGCCGTCCGAGCCTCCGCGCGGCGAGGCCGTAGTAGTAATTCGCGGACGGGTCGTAGGTGTCGATGGCGAGGGCTTTCCGGGCCAGGTCGAAGGCGCCCTTGGCATCCATGGCGAAGAGGCGGAGGAGGGCGAGGTCGGCGAGGGCGGGCACGAAGTGCGGCTCCTTGCGCAGAGATGCCTCGAGCGCCTCTCGAGCGGGGGCGTAGGAGCGCTGCCGGAGCAGTTCCTTGCCTTTGAGCCAGAGGCCGTACGCCGAGTTCCAGTCGAAATCGGGGGGCGACTCGAGCGGACGCGACAGTTCTCCCGCTCGCGGGTCGCCCTTCCACTCGAGGCGGCTTCCGCCGATCCGGACGCGCAGGCGCTCGACGGGTGCCGTCACGGGAACGGTTGCGGTCCAGGGTTCGAGGGGTTTCGCGGAGACGGCCGTGGAGAAGACGATGCGCTCGCCATCGAGCACCTCGAGCGTGTCGTCGACGGCCTGCAGAGGCGAGAACAGGACCTCGAGCCCGCCGTCGCGGGGGCGCACGTTGAGGCCCCCGAGCGGGGAGGCCGCCACGAGACCCTTCGTGCCCTTGACGGGGAACCAGTACTCGGTCCAGGTGTCGGTCCCGTAAGGCAGAAAGCCGCGATGTTTGAAAGGCGTCCTCGAACTGCCTTCGCCGGCCTGGTTGAAGGAACGCCCCGATTGCACTTCGACGTATTGCCCCTCGGTATCGGTGAGAAGCTTCTCCCAGATCATCCCCTCGCGCGAGAGTCCCCAGATCCAGACTTTCTGACCCAGCTTTTCATCGCGGAGAGAAAAGCGCCCCATGCCGAAGTCCTCGTCGTGCCAGAAGGCGGCGAAGAAGTCAGCGCCGCGTCCGAGCACGTGATAGGCCTTGTAGGAGCCGAAGTCGTTCTTTTCGTAGAAAGAGAGGTCGCGCCCCGTTTTCGGATCGATTGGCCACGGTTGAGCGTGGCCGTCGTGGTCGATGTGATGCGTGCCCGGAAAGACGAACTGGAGGTTGCCCGCGGCCTTGATGCCGGCGTTCATCCAGGTGTAGTAGGGCTGCTCGAGGGGCGTCGCGTTGTGCCAGAGCGACGCGGTGGTGAAATAGGCCTTGTCGGCGGGCAGCGCGATCTCGATCCGCCAGGGCGTGCGCGTGAGGAGATCGAGGACGCCGATGACGACCGAGGCGCTCCCGTCGGCATTCTGCCGTGTCCGGTAATCGACCGGCGTGGCGCAGTTCGGCGTATGGCCGATGATGCCGTAGTTCGGCTCGATCCCCCCGCTCGTCCAGGGGCCGCGCATGGCGATGTCCCGGAACTTCACCACCTGGTTGCCGTAGAGGAATTCCTTGCCCGTGGACTTCTCGATGGCCGACCAGACCTTGCCGCCGATTTCGGGGAGCACCATGACGCGAATCCATGGGTTCTCGAGTTCGACGACCGTCCACTCGCGGTCCACGGCACGGTCGGTGAAGCCGTCGTAGCGGAAGTAGGGGTAAATCTGGCCGCCATGCGGAATCGGATTCGGATCGGAAAAGGGGTAGGTCCGGAAGGTCTTCCGATATTCGCGGACGGTGGCGCCATCCGGGGCCGCGAGGGCGGGCAGAGACGCCTCGAGGGCGAGCAGGGCGAGGCAGAGGAATCGGCTGCCCTTGCGGTTTGGCGTGCATCGGGCAGTGCCTGTGGTGGGGTGGAAGGGATCAGGCCTCGAGGGTGTGTTCAAGTGTGGTGAAGGCATAGGCGGTCTCGATTGAATGATCTTCTCGTGCTGCAGTCCTCGACCGACCTTGCATGTCTGGACTTCGGTGTCAACCATGACCGTGATCCCGTCCGCTTGACCGCGCCGCACTGCGCTCTTACTGTTCGCCGTGTTCGGGGAGCCAGGAAGCCAGGCCACTGGTGACGGCTGAGAGGGTGACGCGCACGGGCGTTGCCGACCCGTTGAACCTGATCCGGGTAATGCCGGCGAAGGGATTCGAGGCCTGCCTTTCCCCGTGTCTCCAACCTGAACGCACCTCCGGTCACGCAGCCGAGTCCGGGGGTGCCGACCCGATGCTCACGGACTATGATCGCCACTGAAGACAGGTCGAAGTCAATTGGCGCGGATTCACTTCCCGGCTCGAGGCGGGTGTACCTGCCCGGCCGAATTCACGCGTCGGTGCGGGTGCCGATGCGCGAGATTGCGCTCTCGCCCACCCGGCTCGCCAACGGGCGGATTCGGCCCAACGCACCGGTCCGGGTTTACGACTGCAGCGGGCCCTGGGGCGATCCGGACTTTGGCGGCGATGTCGGCCAGGGGCTTCCGCCGCTTCGCCTCGAATGGATTCTGGCGCGCGGCGATATTGGGGAATACGAGAGCGGCGGACGGGACGGGTCGTTCGGGGGGCCCGATCGTGCCGGCGCACCAGAGGTTTCAGCGCCGCCCGCCCGTCCTTCGCACTTCGCTCGCAGGCGTCCGCTCCGGGCCAAACCCGGCCGGCGCCCCACCCAACTCGAATACGCGCGGCGCGGGGTGATCACGCCGGAGATGGAGTTTGTTGCGATCCGGGAGAACCTGGGATTTGACTTGCTCGAGGCGGAGCGGGCACGGGACGGGGCCCGGAACGATCTGCGTCACCAGCATGCCGGGCCGGCCTCGGTCGATCGCTCCACGGCCCCGTCGGTGTTCAGCCGTTTCAAGACGCGCGTGCCGCGGACGATCACGCCCGAGTTTGTCCGCGACGAAGTGGCGGCGGGCCGGGCCATCATCCCGGCCAACGTGAACCATCCCGAGAGCGAACCGATGGTGATCGGACGCAGTTTTCTGGTGAAGATCAACGCCAACCTGGGCAACAGCGCCGTGGCATCGAGCATCGAGGAGGAGGTCGAGAAGATGCGCTGGGCGATCCGCTGGGGCGCCGACACGGTGATGGACCTGTCCACGGGGCCGAACATCCACGGCACGCGCGAGTGGATTCTGCGCAACGCGCCCGTTCCGGTCGGGACCGTCCCGATCTACCAGGCGCTCGAAAAGGCGGGCGGCAGGCCGGAGAATCTCACGTGGGAGATGTACCGCGACACGCTGATCGAGCAATGCGAGCAGGGGGTGGATTACTTCACCGTTCACGCGGGCGTGCTGCTGCGCTTCATCCCGCTCACCGTCCATCGCGCGGCGGGGATCGTCAGCCGCGGGGGCAGTATCATGGCCAAATGGTGCCTCGCGCATCACCGTGAGAATTTCCTCTACACCCATTGGGACGAGCTCTGCGAGATTCTGGCGTCGTACGATGCAGCCTTCAGCATCGGGGACGGTCTGCGGCCCGGGGCGATTGCCGACGCCAACGACGAGGCGCAGTTTGCCGAACTCGAGACGCAGGGCGACCTCACGCGACGGGCCTGGGATCGCGGTTGTCAGGTGATGAACGAAGGGCCGGGCCACGTGCCGATGCATCTGATCGAGGAGAACATGCACAGGCAACTCGAGTGGTGTCACGAGGCCCCATTCTACACCCTCGGCCCGCTGACCACTGACATCGCCCCCGGCTACGATCACATCACCAGCGCCATTGGCGCCGCGATGATCGGCTGGTACGGCACGGCCATGCTCTGCTACGTCACCCCCAAGGAACACCTCGGGCTGCCCAACAGGAAGGACGTCAAGGACGGCGTCATCGCCTACAAGATCGCCGCCCATGCCGCCGACCTTGCCAAGGGCCACCCAGGCGCCCAGTACCGCGACAACGCGCTGAGCCAAGCTCGCTTCGAGTTCCGCTGGGAAGACCAATTCAACCTGTCACTCGATCCCGAAACCGCCCGCGCCTTCCACGACGAAACCCTGCCCCAGGAAGACGCCAAGACCGTCCACTTCTGCTCGATGTGCGGGCCGCGCTTCTGCGCCATGAAGATCAGCGAGGATGTCCGGAAGTCCGCGTCCGAACAGGAAGTCACCGAGCAGCAAACGATCCAGGCTGACATGGACCGCAAAGCGCGCGAGTTTGTCGACCAAGGCGCGGAACTCTACGGCACGACGTGACCGCGTCGCGCGGGACGCTTTGTCCATCCACCTGCGGGGCACGGCGTGTCTTAAGCCGGCTGCAAGCCGGCGCTCCGGCGCACCGCCCCCCATCTCCGAACTCCGAGCGTCTTAAGCCGGCGCGACGGTGTGCAATCAGGCTACACGGACGCGGGCGCGGCCGGCGCGGCCTGATCCGGCCTCGAGTTGGGGTCCGGAGCGGGCGCTGCGGGCGCCGGAGGCGCAGCCTCAGCCGTGGGAGCGGGAGCCGGTTCAGGGCTTTGGCCGACTTCAACCTCAGCGGCTGGTGTCTCACCAGCGTTTGCCGGTGTTTCGAGAGGCGGCGCGGTTGCTTCCCCCGCGGGCGCCGGCGTCTCCGCCGGTGCCGTCGGCACCTCCGCGGCCGGACTTCCTGCCTGGGTGGCGGCGGCAGCATCTGCCGGGGCGGGCGTCGCGGCCTCGACTTCGGCAGTCTTCGCCGCGGGCGGCGGCGGTGTGGGTTTGGGCTTGGGCGCTTTGGCGGTTTCGAGTCGTCCGTCGGTGAACTCGATCACGTGCCCTTGATGGATCAGCCAATGCAGGTCGGCGATGACAGCCGTCTGCTCCGGCGTCGGCTGAGGCTCGGTCGGGGCCGCGGGAGGCGGCGGCGCGGGGGCGGCTGCGGCAGGCGGGGCAGCCGGCTGGGCGTCGGCTTCGGGAGCGGTCTCGGCGGCAGCCGGTTGGGGCGTCGGAACGGGCGGGGTTAGCGGTGGTGGCGGCGTGGCTGGGGCGGGCGGGGTTGGGGCGAGCGCCTGGATCAGCTTGCGCCGGGTGGACCCGGGATGGGTGTTGATGAAGTCGACGATCTTGCGGACCCCGTCGGAGACGACGGTGTTTTCGAGGTCGAGGTAGTGAGGTCGGGCGACGCAGACGTGGGTCACGGTGCGATTGACCTTGAAGAACTGGAGTCCGTGGCCGGCGAACTGCTGGCTCAGGACGGTGGCCACCTTGAGTGGGAATCGCTTCTGATCCTCGATCGCGTGGCGCAGCAGCGTCTGCAAGCCCGGCGAGAGCGGGGGCCGCTTCGCGCCTGCGCGCAGGGTGTACGAGTCGACGGATCGGATAAGGTTCGGGAGATGCGTGGCGCGGAAGTGTTTCTCGACATCCTCGCGGCTGCCGAATCGGCACGATTCGGGCACGTTGAGGCAGATGTACTCGAGTTTTGCGCTCTGCTCCTCGATCCATTTCTTCACCACGGCCTCGTCTTTGACGATCTTGACTCGGGCCTTGTAGACATCGAACGGCATGCGCGCGTAGCGCTCGGCGTGGAACTTGCGCAGTTTGTCCTGGTAATCGTGGTAATTGGGCGGGCCGAAGATGGTGCCGCTCATGCCGCACTGGGCCACGAACGTGTAGGTGCCCTTCGGGGGATCGGTGGGCACTTTCTCGATCTGGTAAAACGTGGCGAAATGGTGGCGCAAGATGTGCGCGACGGCCTCGTCTTCGCTCAGCCAGATCGAATCATCCAGCGAACAGACCACCAGCGGCTGCCCCACGGCGCCATCCGCACCTTTCTTCGCGTGGAGTTGGGCGTGCACCTTGTCGGGACGCTTCAGGATCAGCTCGGCAATCCCGAACAGCGGGTAGGCGCGCCCGGTGAGCTTGATCTGGCGCGCGAGCGATTCGACACCCGCTTCCTCGGGCGTGAAGCTGACCTCCACATCAGGCAGGGGAACCACCGGCTCTTCCCGCTGCCACCGCGGCGCCGCAGGCCGCCCTTCAGGACCCGGCCCGCGCCCGCGCTCACCGCGCTCGCCCCGGCCTTCGCCCCGGCCTTCGTGCCGCCCCGCCGGACCGCCCCGGCCAGGGCCGCCGGGCGGTCGGTCCCGTCGCGGCGGCCGGCTGCGACCTGCGTCGCGTCGGCCAAATCGGTCCCCTCGCCAGTCGCGGCGATCCCCTTCGGTATCGCCTTCGTACTTGGCATAACGATTCTCCGTGGACGGCTGACGCGCCCACGCCGGTAGCAGTTGGAGATCGAGATCGAGCTCGAACTCTGGAGTGTTGCTCATCAAATCATCGTCCGGGCCTTTGAAGGCCCGGCATCATTTAGTGCTCCGAACGCGGGCAGCATGGGGTCGGGCCGAGGGGAATGCAAGCCTCAGACAGACGCAACACGCGACGCTCAGTGTTCGGCTCAAGCCGGGCGCGGTTTTGCCTTTCTAACCCGCATGGCAGACATCATGCGACATCTGACGGCCCTGTGCACTGACGGGGTGTCAAATATGCGGGTTAGGGGGGAGAACCCGACGCGACGTGATCGCGCCATGGAGGGGAGTCCGAGGATTTCCGGCTGGGGCCTGTCTGGGCGGACTCGGGCTCAGGCGGCTCGTACTTGCGAAGCTGACGCTCTTCGATGATCCGCATCTCGCGGCGCAGAGAGCGCAAGGTGACATCGTTTCCGGCCATAAACGCCAGGGTCAAGAGGAGCAAGGCGAGCACGACAATCACGGCCGAGCCGCGCTCGCGGCCTTGGTTGGAAGCCGCTGTCTTCATGGTTGTGCCTCCTCGGGGCGGGCGACCGCGGTAAATGTGAAGAGCGGATGCACCCGCACGGCCTCGAGACGCGACGGCAACTCGAGGTCCCAGCGCCACGCCGTGACGCGCTGGCGCGGTTCGCTCACGAAACGGCACTCCTGGACAGCCGGCAGGATCGTCTCGCATCGCCCGGTTGCCGCGGCGCAACGGAGCACGGCATTGGTGACGAAGAAATAAGTGGTCGCGCCGCCTTCCCGCGGAATGCGCAGCGCGCGTCCGCCCGGACCCTCCTCGAAGACGATTCGGCCGGTCGCGGACCGCACATCGGTCCGCCAGCGCTCCCCGGCCTTGAGAACTCGAGCGATATCGTCGGCGTTGCGGCGAAGGTCGCGGGAGAAATCGAGCGTTTGGTAGAACACCGCCAAGGCCGCGCCAAGCACGGCAAAGAGGCACGCGAGGTAGATCAGGCACTCGATCAGCAGGATGCCGGATTGCGGCGAGCACGGCTGGCCCTCGGCGGCCCTCTCGGACCAGGCATGGCGCCGCCTCGGCCCCATCCGCATGGCAACGCGTCTCGTGTTCATCGCACCTTCACCTCCCTCGCCACCCGCCCGCCGGTGTCGCGCCGGCTCGGCTGCCAGGCCAGCCGGATTGCCCGGTCTGAGACCGTCAGCTCGAAACGCCCCGGCGGGAGGTTCGTGACAGCCGGCGCCAAGGGCTGGTACGCGTGAACCCCGGACTCGAACGCGCGCCACTCGCCCGCGGCCAGAACCTCCATCTCGCCATCGACGATTTCGAGGGCCAGGGCGCGATAGTAATAGGCGCGACACAGCTTCTGCTCGTTGAGGAATGCCAGAGCGAGCGGGAAGAGGGCAACGACGACGATGCTGATGGCGACGACCAACTCGGTCATCAATGCGCCCCGGCGCATCAGCGCCCTCCCGCGGCTGGAAGAGTGGGTCACCATAGAAGGCCTCCTTCGATCACGCTCAGGAGCATTCCGAAAACCCCGAGTGCAAGCGCGCCGACAAACAGTCCGTTGACCAGCACCAGGCCTGTGGTCGCCAGTTGGGCCGCCGTCTGTTCGAGCTGCCAGGCCCTGGCGGACAAGACCTCGTGCCAGCCATCGAGGGCGGCGCGAAAACGGGCCGGCCCCTGCATCGCATTCTCGAGACGCCATCGGAACTGGCCCGACACGTCCAATCGACGCAACGCCGAGGGCAGACCAGCGCCCCGTTCGAGGTCCGCCACGGCGGCGCCCGCCCGCCCGCGCATCACCGCATTGGCGGTGCTCTCACCCGCCAGATCGAGGGCCCGAGCTTCCGGGAGGCCTGCATCCAGGAGAATGGCGAGCACGGACGAGAAGTCGCGCTGCAGACGCAGCCGCTTCCACGGGAAAAGCCAGGCCAGTCGATCCGGCAGGCCTGGCCAGATGCGGCTGATCCACCCCGCGAGACGCGGGCCGCCGACGTAAGCCAGGACCAGGCCATAGAGACCGAGCAACAGCGCGGTCTGCGCCACAACGAGAGTCTTGCTGTGGCTGGCCAAGGCGATCAGGAGGGAGGGCGTCGTCGTCCCCATGTCCTCGGCGATGGCGAGGAACTTCGGCATCACGAACACGAAAAGCGCAGCGAAGGTTGCGATCCACGCGGGGCTGACGACAAGGGCAAAGAGCATGAAGTAATGGTGGGCGGCTGCGACGGCATCGACGTGGTCTTGAAGCCGCTGGCGGCACGCGGCCAGCACGCCGGGCAAATCGCCTCCCGCGTGCCCGGCGCGGAGCATCCCGGCCACGGGCGGGGGGAGCAGGCTCGGCACCCGTTCGAGGGCCTGGGCGAGGGTGAGGCCCGAAGCCAGGTGCGTGGCGAAGCGGTGGAACCTCGAACCCAACGCGCGATCCCCCGTCGCTCCCAGGGCGCACACGGTCTGTTCCACGCCGCGGCCATCTCGCAGCCCGAGTTCGATGAGATCGAGGAAGAGGCGTGCCCGCTCGCGCCGGCGCAGAGGGAGGCTCAGGAAGAAATAGGCGAGGTAGGCCAGCACCGCCAACGCGATCAGTTCCAACAGCCAGACCAGCAGATTGAGCACGAGAGGGTTCATGGGGCCGCATCACTCCGCGCCCAGCGCATTCAATCCCGTCACCAGGGCGCACATGCGCAAACCGAGGACCAACTGTCCGGCGATCATCCCGCCCAGCGCCAGGACCGCAACTGGCAACGCGGCATACAACATCATTTCCACCCGATGCCGGGCTCGTTCGCCGTAGACCTCCGCGGCGCGGGCGAAGCCGCCGGCGAGGTCCTCGCCGCCCTGTCCCACCAGCCAGACAAACATGGGCGGGAAAAGCCGGCTGGGTGTGGCGAACTCGCCGATTCGTCCGGCGCCCGCGGCGAGCCGGTCCCGCCAGCGGGCGAGTTCGCGGCCAACGGCCGTCCCCTTCTCGAGGTTGGCGACCAGCGCCAGCGCACGAGGCAGGTCGGTGCCGGACGCCAGGAGCAGCCGCATGGTCGCGGCAAACTGGCTCAGGCTCGATTCCCGGAAGCCGGGCAAGTGCCAGCGGGCCCAATTGCGGCAGGCCGGCACGGTCAGGGCCGCAACGAACAGGACCAACATCAGAGCGATCCAGAGCGGAGGGATGAGCAGGGCGCTGGGACCGCCGATGGCGGCCGCGGCTGGGAGCGTCTGCCCCTCGTAGAAAAACCAAGGAGCCGACGTCGTCAGCACGCGGGCGAAATGGGCCAGGAGAATCGACAACCCCAGACTGCCGATCAGGACGATGGCCGGATAGACCATGAGGGCCTTGAGCTTGGTCCAGATCAGATGGCGCCTTTGGTAATAGTCGGCCAGAAGCGTCAGCATGCCCGGCAGGTCGTTGCCCTGGGCGCCCAGTTGAACCAATTGCTGGTAGAGATCGGGCAGGCGGCGACGCGGCAGGGCGTCGCGCAAAGGGGTTCCTTTGGCCAAATCCGCTTCGAGTTGCTCGAGTTCCTCGCGCAGCGCCCCGCGTTCGAGACTCGCCGTCAACTGCTTCAGAGCGCCCTCGAGCGGGATGCCGCCGCGCAGCATCCCGGCCAGTTGCTGGTTCAAAAAGGCGAACTCGTCCAGTTTCATAAGCCGAACATTCGTTCCAGTTCCTGCTGGTCAGACAGTCCTGCGGCCACAAGATCACGCGCAGCCAACTCGAGGCTCCGCGCCGGCTCGATCGCGTCCGGCCCGACGGCCCGCAGTTGACGCTGGAGAGCGGGGGTCAGACGCACCCACTCGACCAGCGGCAGCCGCCCGCGATAGCCGGTCTGCAAACAGAGCGGACAACCCCGGCGCTGGCACGACGCGCAGCAGCGGCGCATGAGCCGCTGATTGACCACCAGTGCAACGGCCGACGCCACCGCGGCGTGGTCCGGACACATCGCCAGCAAGCGCTCGAACACGCCCCGGCAGGATCCCGCGTGCAGCGTGGAAATGACCAGATGCCCCGTCAGCGCCGCCCGCACCGCCAGCGTCGCCGTTTCGTCGTCGCGGATTTCACCGAGGACCAGCACCTGCGGGTCCTGGCGCAAGAGATGGCGCGCCGCCACTGCAAAGGTCAGCCCGCGCGCCTCGTTCACTTCGGTCTGCATCACCCCGGGAAGGACTTGCTCGACCGGGTCCTCGACGGTAATGACGTGCTTGAGACCGCCTTGAGCCAGGGCGCTCAGACAGGCGTAGATCGTCGTCGTCTTGCCGCTTCCAGCCGGGCCCGTCAACAGCAACAGGCCCGTCTCCTGCCGCAAGAACGCCTCCAACTCGCTCACCAGTCCGTCGGGCAAGGCCAACTCCTCCAGGGCACGCACTCCGTCACGGTTGAACAGCCGCAGCACCACCTTCTCTCCCCGCACCGTGGGATAGGTGGCCACCCGGATGTCGCAGCCGGCGCCGCTGTCTCGCCGGTCGATGCGCCCATCCTGCGGCAGGCTGTCCTGGTAAGTCTTGAGCCGGGCGAGGAACTTGATGCGGCCGATGACATGCTCGCCCAGCCCGCTTTCGAGGGTTGTGACCGGCGTCAGAAGGCCATCGAGGCGGAATGCCACCTCGGTCTGCCCGCCTGTCAGGTGCAGATGGATATCGCTCGCCCCGGCCGCCTCGGCTTGCTGGAGAAGCCTCGACAACACTTCGGGCCCCTGCGTGGCGTCGTTCATCACGTCGCTTCATTGGACCGTCCAGACCCAACTTCCGCACGCGCAAATGGCGGCTGGCCAGTCCGGACATTTCGCCCGGCGGCACGGCCGCGGCCAGAGCGACGACACGCCCGCCCGCCTGCGGCGCGGACGGACGCGCCGGGCGTCGTACTGCCCGCCTTGGGAGAAGGCTGCTCATCGTGCGAAACGCCGTGGAGAGCGCTGGGAAGAGGCGCTGCGAAGAGCTGCGAAGAGTATTGCGAAAATCCGCGGCCCTGTCACACTGGGGTTGTGGCAATCCGGGTTCTCATCATTGAGGAGCAGTCCATTAACCGCGCCGGCATCCGAAGCCACCTCGAGACGGATCCGGGCATCGAGGTGCTCGGCGAGGTAGGGGATGCGGCAGCGGGACTCAGCGCGGTCAACGCCAGTCAGCCCGACGTGGTAATTCTGGGAGCCAGCTTCTGCCGGAAGCGAGGAGAGCCGGTTTTGGGGCGTCTGCTCAAGGCCGCACAGCCGCCGGCGGTGCTGGTCCTGTCCGAACGCGAGGATGCCTGGATCGCGGAGCGGGTATTGAGACACGGCGCGATGGGGTACCTCTCGAACGAGGTGAACGCCAACACCCTGGCGTCGGCTGTCAGGCAGGCCGCGCGTCAAGAGATTGTCCTGGACCCGCGCCTGGGGAACAGGTTGTTGCGCCATCTGGCCACCGGACCTCCAACCTCCGAACAGGACCCCCCGCAGGTGCTTTCCAACCGCGAGATGGAGGTCTTCAGACTCACCGGCCAGGGCAAGGAAGCCAAAGAAATCGCCGCGGAACTGTCCATCAGCTCGCGGACCGTGGACGTGCATCGGGCGAATATCCGGACCAAGCTCAGAATCCAGGGCACGCACGAGTTGATGCGCTCGGCGATGGAATGGGAGCATCACCATCGGCACGAGCGACGCCTGCGGGCCTTCTGTCAGGAACGCACGCCGCTCCTGCTGGTCGAGGACGACGAAGTGGACATCCTCAGTGTCCAGCGGGCGCTGCGGGAACTGGAGACCGAGACGCGATTGGTTGTCGCCCGGTCGGCCGATGAGGCCTTGCGGTTCCTGCGGTCGCCGGAGAATCCGCGGCCCGGTCTGGTGCTGCTGGACATCAAAATGCCGGGCATGAACGGCGAGGAGTTTCTCGCGGAGATTCGGCGGGATCCGGACCTGCGCAATCTGCCGGTGGTGGTCCTGACGGCCTCGCGACTCGAGGAAGACAAGGCCCGCATGTACGCCCTGGGCATCTCGGGGTATCTGATGAAGCGGGCCAACTCGGCCGAGTTTCTCGAAATGGTCGGGCTCCTGGCCCAATACTGGAGCCTCAACGAGCCTCCCCCCTCACCTGCGCCAAAGAGTTAGGTGGACCCGCTCCCCTCCAAACGCGATCTGAAAGCCCTGCCCCACGATCAGGGCGAGCTGATCCGGCTTCTCATCCTCGATCCGTGGTTCCGGATCGTGTCGGTGCTGATCCTCGTTGTCGTTGTCGGGATCGCGATCTCGCTGCCCAAGATTTGGCGTGTGACCCCGCCCGGCTTCCAGCCCCAGGTGCGAGTGAGCCTCCTCAACCTCGCCCAGGCCTGGCAACTGCGGCGGTCGGCCCGGCACCTCGCCGCCAACGGATCGGACGAGGAAGCCGCCGCCGCCTGGCGCGCCGCCGTCATCAAGAACCTGGGGCATCTGCCGACGATCCGGCAGGCCCTGCGCGCCACCGTGAGCCTCCCCAATCCGCCCGCCGCGGCCCTCGAACAGGCGGCCAAGTTGCCGGCCTGGTTGGTCGCCCTTGGCGGGACCAATGCCCAGGACATCGGCCTGGTGGCGCAGTTGTGCGATCGGACGGGGCGTTCGGACGAGGTGTACGATCTGTTGCATCCGCTGCGGGACGAACTCTCGAGGGAGGACGAGGTTCTTTACCTCAAGGCCCTCCTGGATCGAGGCGATGGACCCGCCTACAGAGAGCGTTGGGAACGGCTGAGCGCCGAGTCCGCCCAGAATCTCACCCTCGCCCTCTATCATGCCGCCTATCTCGCCGGCTGGGGACCGCTGCCCGCTCGCGACGACGCCCGCCGCCGTCTCGAACAGGCGCTCGAGGACCCCGCCCAACGCATCCTGGCAACCCGCCTGCAGCTTCTCGATTTCGAGCAGGCGCAAGACCCTGACAATTACGCGAAATCGCTCGAACGCCTTGTCGAGTCCCGAGCCGACAGACTGCGCGATCACCTTGGTTACTGGAAGTTGCTGGCCCAGGCCGGGCGGTCCGATCAGGCCCGGACCCTGGCGGTGCGCGAGGTCGGCAAACCGCGTTCCGCCAAAGACGCGATCCTGCTGGCGGATGCCCTGAACGCTCTGGGACTGCCCGATCAGGCGCACTTGACCCTGCGGCAGTTTACAATGCAGCAGGGCGGCAACCCATCCGCAGCCACGCAGTCTGTCTGGCTCAAACGCGCCGCGCTGCTCAGTGCCGCGGCAGACTGGCGCGGCCTCCTCGAGATGGCGGAAGAGTTGCGGGCCGTCCCGCAGACGGCCCGGGCCCTGGGTGGCTGGACGGACTTCATCGAGGGACGGGCGCATCACATGTTGAAACACATCGATCAGGCCGGCGCGTCAATGCAGGCCGCGGCCCGCGGGTTCTTTCCCTCACCCCGAATCGCGCTCGAGGTCGGCCTTGGCTTGAAGGAACTGGGCTATTACGACAAGGCATGGCAGGTGTTGGCGCCTCTCGAACAGCCCTTGAAGGATGTGCCCTTCTATTGGCAGGTCGTCTTCGAGCTTGCCGAGGCCATGCGCCAGGACCCTGTCCTGCTCCTGAGAGCCGCAACCGAAGCCCGCCGCCTCCTCCCGGGCGATGACCGATGGGATTTCAACTACGCAGCGGCGCTGCTGATCAACAGGCTCGATCCGGCCAGGGTGGTGGGCGTGACGCGCGATTTCCTTGCCCGCATGCCGGCCTCGCCCCACGCGCGCGTCAACCACTGCTATGCCCTCGCCTTGAACCAGCGCTGGAACGAAGCGTCCGAACTGCTCAGCACCGTTGACCCCGCCCGTTTTGACGAGTTCGGACGCAGCGTCTTCCGCCTCTGCGCATTCGAAATCCACCTCGCCCAGGGCCAGACGAACCTCGCGCGCCTCGACGCCGCCGAGGTCCGGCGCGAGCACTTGTTCCCCAACCAAACCCGATGGCTCGATGCAGCTCTGAGGGACGCCGGACTCGCGGACCTCATCCCCGCGAGATAGCCTGCCCAACGCGGAAGCGGGGCGGCCGGCTCAGCGGAGGCGCCCTCATCGGTGGAGCTGCTTCTCGATATAGCTCACCGCCTGCCGCACGCTCGGGTCCACCTCCATGCGCCCGCGCACCAGGCGGCAGGCGTGCAGAACGGTGCCGTGGTCCCGACCTCCGAAGGCCTCGCCGATCGTGTTCAAGGAACTCTCGGTCAGTTGACGGGCCAGATACATGGCCACCTGCCTGGGAAAAGCGATGTTCTCGGGCCGACGCCGGCTGGTCATGTCCGCCAACCGGATGTCGTAATGCTCCGCAACTCTCTTCTGGATGATCTCGATCGTGATCGCGTGCCGCCCTTCCTCGTGCAGCAACTCGCGAAGCTGATGCTCCACAACCTCGAGGGTGACGGGCTTGCCCGCCAGCGAGGCGTAGGTGGCCACGCGGATCAAGGCGCCCTCCAGCCGGCGAATGTTCGAGCGAATCCGCTGGGCGAGGAAATCAATGACCTCCTGCGGCAGGCTCACGCCCAGGCTTTGCTCCTTCTTGCGCAAAATGGCCACGCGCGTCTCGACGTCCGGCGGCTGCAGGTCCGTCACCAACCCCCACTCGAACCGCGACATGAGCCGGTGTTCGAGATTCTGAATCTCGCTCGCGGGGCGATCGCACGTCAGAACGATCTGGCGATGGGCCTCATGCAGGGCATTAAACGTGTGGAAAAACTCCTCCTGAATCCGCTCCTTGTTCGCCAGAAACTGCACATCGTCGATCAGCAGGACATCGGTCATCCGATACTTCTTCCGAAAGCGCGCCAACTGATTGGTCTGGATGGCGTCGATGTACTCGTTGGTGAACTTCTCCGAAGAGAGATAGGCGACGCGGGCGCCCTTTCGATTCTGGGCCGCGTGCTGCCCGATCGCGTGCAAAAGGTGGGTCTTGCCCAAACCGGTTCCCCCGTACACAAAGAGCGGATTGTAGGACCGCCCCGGCGCCTGCGCGACCGCCAATGCCGCCGCATGGGCGAAGCTGTTGTTGCTCCCCACCACAAAGGTGTCAAACGTGTTGTTGGGATTGAACGGTGACTCGCGCGCGACAGCGCCGGCAACCGGACCGCGCGCGGACGACACCGCGGCCCGCTCAGGCGCCGCCCCTTCGCCCGGTGCCGGCTCGGACGGTTGGGCGGCAATGACGAACTGGACACGGCGAGCCGACCCGGTCACGTGCGCCACCACATCCTGCAACAGTCCCAGGTAATTGTCCTTGAGCCACAGTTCGCAGAAATCATTCGGGACCTCGAGCAGGATTTGCTCCTCGGACATCTCCCTGGCTCGCAAGTGCGTGAACCAGAGATTGTAGATGTCCGGATTGAGCATGCCTCGGAGAATCGACTGAGCCGAGGACCAGACCTTCTCGTTTGAAGTTTGCATGAGACGACAACGGCCCTGACTTGCGCCTGAGACGGTTTTATTCACCACCACTTGCAACGAGCGCGTAACGTCCCGTTTTCCAGAGGCTTAGCGCCTCTGGCATTGAAAAGAATTTAGACACCCCGGTCGGAAAAGCCCAAAAAACTGGCCTATCTCGACTGCTAAAGTCGCAACACATTGCATGCCAATACTTTAAAATTCTGTGTTGCATTGTCTCTGAGGCACTCACGGAAATAATAATCCCCACTCGATCCTTACTCAGGTTACGCGACAGCGTTTGTAGGCAAGTCGTCCACCGAAAACCAGAACAACATATTAACTCTTGTCCACCTGTTATTCACAACCCGCACTTGCTCCCAAATCCAGCTCGCCGCCCGACCTCACATCCATCGCCTGACCGCCACCCCGACATCGTTTCCCACCCCGAAGACCGAGCCTGGTTGCGCTGGCCTGGGCGGCATCGAGTTCATGGAGACGAAGGTGCCGCGCCTCGACCCAATCGCATTGCCCCGTTCGGGCTAAACGGCCTCCTCGTCCGTTTCACCGGTCCGGATGCGAATGGCGTTCTCGACGGAGCTCACGAAGATCTTGCCGTCGCCAATCTTGCCGGTCTTGGCCGCCTTCAGGATGGCTTCAACAGCCTGCTCGACAAGCTGGGCGGCAATCACCAACTCGATCTTGATCTTCGGAAGAAAATCGACCGTGTACTCGCTGCCACGATAGATCTCGGTGTGCCCCTTCTGGCGCCCAAAACCCTTCACCTCGCTCACGGTCATCCCCTCGATGCCCATCTCCGCCAGCGCCTCCTTGACGTCCTCCAACTTGAAGGGCTTGATGATCGCCTCGATTTTCTTCATGGCAACAAATCCGCCTGTTCTCCCGGCGAGCCGCGCCTCAGACAAAACCCGGTCCTCATTTCCACGAAAAGTCCCGGTGTTTCCCCGCCCCTCGCCCCCGCGCGGCCCCGCTGAGCTCGCCGAAGTCCTCGCTCCTTAGAATCCTTGACCCATCGAGCGCAGCACAGAAACTTGACTTGTCTGCAAAACGTTTCACCGAACAAGGATTCTAGTGCGGACCCCGGAGCTGTAAACAGCAAAACGCACGGCACAATGCCTCCGGCAGCAGCAATTCTCAGTTTGACGACGTTCGGAACGCAGGGTCCGGGGACCCGGCCTGCAACCGCTGCACTCTCCGGTGCCGCAGGCCGGAGGGATGCCATCATCCCGGCGGCATGGCCGTGCGCCCAGCGTTTGTTTTATTTTGATGGATAACATCAGTGCATGTAATACTTTGTTCGTGTGCTTGACTTGCCTGGGGACTGGTGTTTCAGTGTTGTGCTTTCAGAACTTTGTTTCTGAGGCGCATTAACAGTCGGTCTTTGAATTTTGCAGCGAATTTTCGGTTGCGGCTAAGTACCGGTCGTTTCCGAGATATCCCCATAGTCCCTCAGTTGTACTCTGAAAATTCCACCGGGTTTGAGAACCATCCTCTGGTTCCGAACCCGGTTTTTTTTTGAGCGGATGCGCGGGTTGGTCTGATTGTTTGAGAGCGGACTAATGTTCCTCTATCCGAAGGAATATGATGTGATCGTTATCGGTGCGGGTCACGCAGGCGTCGAGGCTGCGCTGGCGTCGGCACGGATCGGTCATGAGACACTGTTGTTAACGATAAACTTGGATTGCATTGGCCAAATGTCGTGCAATCCCGCAATTGGAGGCCTCGCCAAAGGCCAACTCGCCCGCGAAATCGATGCCCTCGGCGGGGAGATGGGCTTGAATACGGACATGACCGGCCTCCAGTTTCGGATGCTGAATAGCAGGAAAGGCCCATCTGTACGAGCACCGAGGGCCCAGTGCGACAAGAAGGCGTATCAGTTTCGACTCAAGGGTGTGTGTGAGCGGCAGCCTCGACTCGAATGCAAGCAGGGGCAGGTCGATCGGATTCTGGTCGATCAAGGTGTTGCGGTTGGTGTCGAGACCACACTGAAAGTCCAGTTCAAGGGCAAGTGTGTCGTTGTTACTACAGGCACATTCTTGCGTGGAGTGATGCACATCGGATTCAACCAAATCGCGGGAGGGCGATCGGGTGAGCCTGCATCGACTGGATTGTCTGCGTCACTCAAGCATTTGGGGTTTGAATTGGGTCGACTCAAGACCGGAACGCCCCCACGGCTGCGGCGGCGGTCCATTGACTTCTCAAAGGCAGATGCTCAGCCTGGGGACGAGCCTGTCCCTTACTTCCATTTCTGGAAGGAGGATTTGTTCCACGTGGAACATTCGGACAGGGATGGCGATCATCCGGGGATCTACCCCCACGGTTCGGTCCTCGAACATCTGGGGCGCCAACTCTGCTGTCATGTGACCTTCACGAGCGACAAGACGGCCCAGATCATTCGCGCCAATCTCGAGAAGTCGCCGCTTTACTCCGGGGTGATCGAAGGCACTGGCACTCGGTACTGTCCGTCGATAGAGGACAAGATCGTCAAGTTCCCGGCAAAGGAACGGCACCAGATCTTTCTCGAACCCGAGGGCACATCGACCGAAGAGATCTACGTGAACGGGTTCTCGACCAGTCTGCCATACGAGGTGCAGATCGAGATGGTTCGGACCATTATCGGCTGTGAGAACGCGGAGATCATGCGTCCCGGCTACGCGATCGAATACGACTTTGCTCCGCCGACGCAGCTGCACCCGTCGCTTGAAACGAAACTCTGTCGAAACCTGTACTTCGCGGGCCAGATCAACGGGACCTCGGGCTACGAAGAGGCGGCGGCCCAGGGGATCATCGTCGGCATCAACGCCGCCAGGCGGGTTCAGGGCAAACCGCCGATCGTCCTACGGCGGGACCAGGCCTATATAGGCGTTCTGCTCGATGATCTGGTGACGAAGGGCACCGCAGAACCGTATCGCATGTTCACGTCCAGGGCGGAGTTCCGATTGCTCCTGCGACAGGACAATGCCGATGACCGGTTATCGGAGATCGGATTCGCTGTGGGGCTCTTGCCAGAGCGGCATTACCAGTCGTTCCGGAGCCGTCGGAGTGCCATACAGGCTGAACTGGAGCGACTGCGAAGAACCAGGATCGGATCTTCGACCCTGGAATCCATGTTGCGGCGTCCGGAAATCGGCTACAAAGACCTTCCATCGGTGAACGCGGAACTCACAGCGGAGGACATTCTTCAGATCGAGTCGGCCATTAAATACGCCGGGTATCTTCATCGACAGCAGGTCGAGGTCGATCGCAGCAAAGCGATGGAGGAGAAGACAATTCCTGTGTGGCTTGACTATGATCGAATCCCGGGACTGAGGACTGAGGCCCGAATGAAGCTCAAGCGAGTGAGTCCGATCACTGTCGGACAAGCGTCGCGCATTTCGGGTGTTTCACCGGCCGATATCAGTCTGATCCTTGTCTGGATGAAACGAGGACCGATAACGGAGGCAAAAGAAACTCCCGCATGATTGGACAATCCAGCCAGATGCGATTCAGCCCAGTCCAAATGATCGGCATCATGACCAGTGGACGACAAAAGAACTGAATTCTATACGGCAGTATTACGTTAGCTGTATATGTCCACATCATCATACAATATCAAACTGAACACTCGGTTCTGACAGGCGTATAAAGATCGAATGAAAACTATCCTTGAGCCCATGACTGCCCATCAGCCCGTTCTCGATCGGCGAACGTTTTTCGGACAAGCCGCATCGGTGCTTGTCGGCAGCGCCCTCTGGCCACGACTTCAGCCGCTGGCCTCCGCCGGCGAGGCCGCTGGCGCAATCCGTTTCGGCGCATGCGTTGTCGGCCTCGACCAGGCGCACCAGGCTGGTCTCGACGGTGTCGAGGTTGGCGTCGGGGGCGAGTCCGATCGTCTCGAAATCGCGGATCCGGCGGTCCGGCAGAGGTACAAGGATCAGATGCGCCGGACGGGTCTGCCGGTCTGCTCGCTCATGATGGGCCTGCTGAATTCGCATCCGCTCGCCTCGGATCCACGGGCCCCGGCCTGGCTCGAACAGGCGATTGACGCAGCCCACGACCTCGGGGCGCGTGTCATTCTGGTGGCATTTTTTGGGAATGGCGACCTGCTCGATGCCAGCGGGAAGGTCAAGGAGGCCGATGTCGGCGTTGCGGTGGGGCGTCTGAAGGCCGCGGCGCCGCGGGCGAAGGACGCCGGGGTCATTCTGGCGATCGAGAATTACCTGGATGGATCGCAGAACGCACGGATCCTGGACCGGATCAATCATGAAGCGGTGCAGGTCTATTACGACGTGTACAACACCGGAGTGACGAAGGGGCACGACGTGCCCGGAGACATCCGTCTCCTGAAAGAGCGGATTGTCCAGTTCCATTTCAAGAATGGACCGGAGTACCTGGACAACGGAAAGCTCGAGTTTGGTCCGATTGCATCGGCGATTCAGAAGATTGGGTACCGCGGATGGATTGTGCTCGAGACTTCGAGCCCGTCCAAGGACGCTGTCGCTGACGTCCGGCGCAATGCCGAGTTCGCCCGCGGACTTTTCAAGCAGCCCGCGTTTTACAGGGCGACACAAACGATACAGCGCCCGGTCAGGTCAGCCTGTCGGCAGGTGCGGACCCGGCCTGCAAGCCTGTAGGCCTCGTGCCCTCACGCGGCGGAACCCCTGGCCCTGTGTATGGCGCGCCCAGGGCCGGGGCATCGCACGGGAGCAACTCTCCGCTGGGCAGGACGCGGAAGCGTTCGCCCCGCCACTCGACCCTGTCACCCAGAAAGGCGAAGGCCCAGAGGGCGGCCTGAAGGAGATCTTTGATTGGGACCAGCCACAGCGACCGCCAGTGCAAGGTCGAGAGGGTCAATCGCGCCTCGCTGTCCCAGGCCGTTGCCAGCCGCACGGCCAGACAGGCGGCCGTGCCGGCCCAGACGGTCCACCGCGGGTCGGAGAGGGCCCAGAGCAGTGGCCAGAGGGTTGAATTGCTGGCCAGGCTGGCGGCGTAAGGCCACAGAGAGCAAACCCGAATCGTCCGCGCCCAGCGCAGTTGATGTCGCCAGACCGCGGCCCATCCTTGCTGCGCCTCCCGGCATGTGGCAACGACCGGACAGAGCGCAATCCGGAGGTCTTGATCCGCCACGGACCGGCCCAGGACAAAATCGTCCGCGAGGACATTTGTGAGGGCGGCGAAACCTCCGCTCTGCACGACATGGATTTGCCGGACGGCGAATGCCGCGCCGAGTGCAAATCTTTGGGGCGCAAACCTTAGTGACTGCAGCACGCTGCCCCAGAAGTCGGCGTTCACGCCGATCGCTTCCCACCGCATGGCAAGGGTGGGCGCAGGGTCGAGGGCGTAGAACGCATTCACGAGGCCCACGCCCGGGTCTTTCAAGGGCGCGACCAGGCTGCTCAGGAAATCGGGCGGGACGTGAACGTCAGCGTCGCTCACCACCCAGATGGCATGGCGGGCGCGATTCGAGAGCTGGGCGAGGGTTGAAGCCTTGCCATTGGTGCCGAGCCGCTGGGGACAGAGCACCAACTCGAGGTCCCTGCCGGGCGACTCGGCCAGCAATGCGCGGGCGATGGACGCCGCCGGCTCGTGTGCGGATGCGACCCCGAAGAGGATTTGGACCTTGCCCGGGTAGTCTTGGCTGAGCCAACTGCGGAGGCAGGCTTCCGTCTCGGCATCGCCTCCCTTAAGCGGCTTGAACAGAGTCAAAGCCGGGGCGAACTCGGGGTCGGCGATCCGCCGATGCAAGGGGAACCAGCGCGTCTCGAGCCACTGCCAGAGGGTCAGGGCGAGGCTGAGGACCGCGAGCCCGCCAAGCAGGAGACCGGTCATTGCCTAGAACGCATCCGCGGCCAGGACGCGCATGATCTCCTCGATGGTTGTCTGGCCTTGAAGGACGCGGCGCAGTCCGTTTTGCCAGAAGGTCTGCATGCCTTGCTGGATGGCGACTTGTTGCAGGGCGCGCGTCGGCATCTTCTCGAGAATGGCCTCGCGCAGGACCTCGTCGACTTCGAGCAATTCGGTCAGGGCCGTGCGGCTCGAGTACCCGGTGTCGAGGCAACGCTCGCAGCCCTCGCCGTGCCGCAGGTCGGCGCTCGTCAAGGTCTCGGCGGGGAAGTACTTCATGAGAGACGGCTCGGGCTGATAGGGGATCGAACAGTCCGGGCAGTTGGTGCGGATCAGTCGCAGGCCGAGCACGCCGCTGATGGCGGAGGCGAGCAGGAAGGGTTCGAGTTCCATGTTGATCAGGCGGGCGAACACGCCGCAGGTGCTGCCCGCATGGATGGTGCTGATCACCAGATGCCCTGTGAGCCCTGCCTGCACGGCGATATTGGCCGTCTCGGGGTCGCGGATCTCGCCGATCATGATCACCTGGGGATCCTGGCGCATGAGGGATCGCAGGGCAATCGGGTAGGTGAACTCGCGCGCAGGGCGCACTTGGGCCTGGCTGACCATCGCGAGGTTGAATTCGACGGGATCTTCGACTGTGCTGATGCTGATGGTCGGGCCGTGGCGGTCGACGAGGTGGTTCAGGGCCGAGTAGATTGCGGTCGTCTTGCCGCAGCCTGTCGGCCCCGTCAGCAACAACAGCCCGTTGGGGCGCGACAACAGCCGAATGAAGGCCCGCAAGGTCTCCGGCTCGAACCCAAGCGTCGCCATGTCGAAACTCCGGTTCCGGGGGTCGAAGATGCGAATGACGATCTTCTCGCCGCGCACGGTGGGGAAGACCGAGATGCGCAGCTCGACGCCGCCGAACTCCTCGCTGGCCGGCACGTGCCCTTCCTGCGGCAGATCGTTCTGATAGGAGACCAGGCTGGCCATGATCTTGAGCCGTCCGGCCACCTTGTCGATCAGATCCAGCGGGAGATGCACCAACTCGACCAGGACGCCCGAGAGGCGGATGCGGACCGCGACGCTGCTTTCCCACGGTTCGATGTGGATGTCGCTGGCTCCGGCGCGCGCGGCGTCCAGGATGAGGCAATTGACCAAGCGGCCCACTTCGATGTCCTGGCCCTCGGCAACAGACTGCAGAAACCGTGTCGTCTCGTTCATGCCCTTTCCGCTCCACACGCGCGTGGTCGGGTCGAGATCGAAGCCCGGTCCCGCCGATTCCGCAAGCCTGAACACTATCGCGGGCTTTTCGCCGGTGCATCTGGTTGTCGTCGGTGTTCTGTCGCCCGGTGAGGGCTCACGAGGTGCGCCTCGGACCAATCCCAGTCCTCGTTTCCATGAAAAGTCCCGGTGTTTCACCGCCCCTCTCTCCCGCGCGGCCCGGCTGAGCTCCCCGAAGTCCTCGCTCCTTAGGGTCTGTGCAAAAAGCCCCGCGGGGCGGGGCGGCACCGGGCCATCTGCTTCGTTCCTCGGTCGGTCGAGTATCGCTGCGGATACACTCCACCCCTCGAGCGCAGCACAGAGACTCGACATGTCTGCAACACATTCCACCGCTCAAGGATTCTACCGCTGGACCCTGGCTGCATCGCCTTGCATCAGTCTCTCGACTTCAGCCCGCGTTGCCATCGAGGTGTCGCCCGGGGTGGTCATGGCAAGCGCTCCGTGGGCGGCGCCATACTCAACCGCCTGTTGCGGGTCGCCCGTGGCCATGAGGCCATAAATGAAACCGACCGCGAAGCTGTCGCCTCCGCCGACGCGATCGAGAATTTCGAGGTCCCGATACTGTCGGCTCTCGTAGAACTGACCGTTCATCCAGGCGATTGCGGCCCAATCGTTTCGCGTGGCGGTCCGTGCGGCGCGCAGGGTGGTGGCGGTGGCCTTGAAGTTCGGATACGCCTTCACGGCTGTTTCGATCATTCGTTGGAAGGCGCTGACATCGAGGCGCAGCATGCGGTCGTCGGCCCCTTCGACCCGGAATCCGAGGCAGGCGGTGAAATCCTCCTCGTTGCCCAGCATGACGTCGACGTGGCGCGCGATCTCGCGGTTCACCTCCTGGGCGCGTTCCAGACCGCCAATGCTTCTCCAGAGGCTCGGGCGGTAATTGAGGTCGTACGAGACCACGGTCCCGTGCTGCTTGGCTTTCCGGACGGCCTCGATGGCCAGTTGGGGCGTGGTGTCACTCAGCGCGGCAAAAATGCCGCCGGTATGGAACCACCGGACACCCAGATCTCCGAACAGGTGGTCCCAATCGAAGTCGCCGGGCCGGAGCTGGCTGGCTGCGGTGTGGCCGCGATCCGAGACGCCCAGCGCCGGGCGCACGCCAAAGCCGCGTTCGGTGAAGTTGAGTCCGTTGCGCACGGTGCGGCCGACGCCGTCGAAAGGGACCCATCGGATGAAGCGGCCGTCCACGCCGCCCTGAAGGAGCAGATCTTCGAGAAGGCGCCCGACCTCGTTGTCGGCGAATGCAGTGCACACCGCCGTCTTCAGACCGAAGCACCGGCGTAGTCCGCGGGCGACGTTGTATTCGCCGCCCCCTTCCCAGACGCGGAAAGCCCGCGCGTTGCGGATGCGCCCCTCGCCGGGGTCGAAGCGGAGCATGATTTCACCCAGAGCCGCCAGATCGTAGTGGCAGGCGTCGGGCGGTCGGAGATCGAGTGTTCGCATAGGAGCGCGAGTCTGAGGCGGCGGTGCGTTTGTCGGGGCAGACAATGGCGCGGGCGGGGGTGGAAGACAACGCCCAAGTCTTGACCGGGGGCAAGCCTCCCCCTATAAACGCGCCGCGATCGACCGCACAACGCATCCGCAAACTCTCTATGAAAGAAGCCAAGTCCGTTTCCATCAGTCCGACCGGCGAGAAGTTCCCGTTGCCCAGTGCGAAGGACTACCAGAAGGAATTTGCGCGTCTCGAAGCCCTTGCCAAGGCGCGGCGCAAGCAGGGTCAGGAGGTAGTCGTTGTGGTCGGGCTCGGTTTTGTGGGGGCGGTGATGGCGGCGGTGGTGGCCGATGCGCGGGACAAGAAGACCGGCCGCCCGAACAAGCTGGTGATTGGGATGCAGAGGCCGAGTCCGCGGAGTTACTGGAAGATCCTGTTGTTGAACCGGGGGATTTCGCCCGTCAAGGCGGAGGATCCGGAGGTCGAGACGCTGATTATGCGGTGCGTCAAGGAGAGCAAGACGCTGGTGGCCACCTTCACGGAGGAGGCGCTCCGATTGGCCGACGTGGTGGTCGTGGACGTGCAATGCGACTATCTGAAGGAGTCGTTGGGAGACGTCCGCACCGGCGCGGCGGACATGGAGGCGCTCGAAGCCTCGATCGGCACGATCGCCGAACGGATCCCCGCCGGCGCGCTGGTCCTGATCGAGACGACGGTGGCTCCCGGGACAACCGAGCAGGTGGCCTACCCGATCATGAAGAAGATCTTCGAGCGCCGCGGGATTGCGTCGGAGCCGCTCCTCGCCCACAGCTACGAGCGCGTCATGCCGGGGCGCAATTACGTGGCGTCCATCCGTGATTTCTGGCGCGTGTGCAGCGGGATCAACGACGAAGCCCGCGACAAGGTCGTCCGGTTCCTCAAGGACGTGCTCAACACGGAGAAGTTCCCGCTCACCGTTCTGGACCGGCCCATCGAGTCTGAGACTGCCAAGATCGTTGAGAACAGCTACCGGGCCACCATTCTGGCGTTTCTCGACGAATGGTCGGTGTTCGCCGAGCGCAACGGGGTCGACCTGAAGAAGGTGATCGAGGCGATCCGGGTTCGCCCAACCCATTCGAACCTGATTTTCCCCGGGCCGGGCATCGGCGGGTATTGCCTGCCCAAGGACGGCGGCCTCGGCATGTGGGCCTACAAGCACATCTTCGGCTGGGAAGACAACATTTTCAAAATCACCCCGGCAGCCATCAACATCAACGACACCCGCTCGCTTCACACGCCCCAACTGGTGCGCGACGCCTTGCGCAACATGGGCAAGCCGCTGGCGGCCGCCGAGGTCCTGATCCTGGGGGCGGCGTATCGGGAAGACGTCGGGGACACGCGCTACAGCGGCTCCGAAGTCATGGTGCGCAAGCTCGCCGAGATGGGGGCTGACGTGAAGGTCCACGATCCGTACGTCGAGCACTGGTGGGAGCTCGAGGCCCAGGACACCTATCCGCACCCCGGATACAGTCTCAAGCGCTTTTTCCATCGCCAGGACCAGCTCGTCAACCTGCGCATCCAGCCCGATCTCAAGGCCGCGCTCAACGGCGTCGACGCCGTTGTCTTCGCGGTCCGCCACCAGCAGTACCTCAAACTCGACCCCGACGATCTGTTCCGTCAGGTGGGCAAGCCGTTTGCCGTCGTCGACTGCTTCTGCATCCTGAGCGACGCCCAGATCCGCCGGTATCTCGAACTCGGGTGCGAGGTGAAGGGGATGGGCCGCGGCCACATCAAGCGCATCAAAGACTCGCTGTCCGCCCCGAAGCGGTCGTGAAGCCGATCGGCCAGACCGGGCGCGGCTACTGCTCCCGCTGTTCGAGCGGGACGTAGTGGCGCAAGCCCGCGCCGACGTAAATCTGGCGGGGGCGGTAGATGCGGCCCTTGGGATCCTCCATGATCTCCTTGAAGTTCGCAATCCAACCTGGCATGCGCCCGATCGCGAAGATCACGGTGAACATCTCGAGCGGGATCCCCACCGCCCGCATGATGATGCCGCTGTAGAAGTCGACGTTCGGATAGAGCTTCCGCTCGACAAAGTACGGGTCGTTGAGGGCCGCCTCTTCCAGCCGTTTGGCGATGTCCAGCAGCGGGTCGGCGACCTGGATGCGTTTCAGGATTTGGTCGCAGGCCTTCCTGATGATCGTGGCGCGGGGATCGTAGTTCTTGTAGAGCCGATGCCCGAAGCCCATCAGGCGCCGCCCGCTGTTCTTGTCCTTGGCGGCGGCGATGAATTTCGAGCCGTCGTCGCCGGACTTGTGGATTTCCTCGAGCATTTCGACGACGGCCTGGTTGGCGCCGCCATGCAGCGGCCCCCAGAGCGCGCAGACGCCCGCCGCGGCGCAGGCAAACAAATTGGCCTGACTCGATGCCACCATCCGCACCGTGGCCGTCGAGCAGTTCTGCTCGTGGTCGGCATGGAGCAGGAAGATCAGATCGAGCGCCCGCACGATCTCCGGCTGCAGCTTGTAGTCCTCGTACGGATCCGAGAACATCATGTGCAGGAAGTTGGCGGTGTACTTGTAGGCGCGCTTCGGATAGATGATCGGCAGCCCCCGCGATTTCCGGTACGAGAAAGCCGCAATGGTGCGCACCTGCGAGATGAGCCGCGCCGCATGGACGTCGAACCGATCGGCGTTGCGCGGGCCGTTGAGCCCGGGATAGAAGCAACTGCTGGCGTTGATCATCGCCGAGAGGATCGCCATCGGGTGCGCCGTCGAGGGGAAACCCTCGAAGTGGTACTTCATGTCCTCGTGGAGATTCTCGTTGTCGGTCAGCAGCTCCGAGAACGCGCGGAATTGGGCGCGGGTCGGGAGATTCCCGTAGATCAGAAGATATGCGGTCTCGACGAACGTGGATTTCTCGGCCAGCTCCTCGATCGGGATGCCGCGGTACCTGAGAATGCCCTTCTCCCCGTCGATGAACGTGATGGCGCTCCGACAGGAACCGGTGTTCGAGTATCCGTCATCCAGCGTGATGTGCCCCGACTTGTCACGCAGCGCGGCGATCGACACCGCAGGTTCGCCTTCGGTGCCCCGGAGCGTGGGCAGTTCGTAGACTTGGCCATCGAGTTCCAATTTGGCTGGCTTGATCATGGGTGTTCTCAGGCTTCCATTCGCGCCCATTGGCGCAACATTCGAGCCGCATTTTGAAAACAAAGCGCCGCCTTGGCAAGCGGCGAAACACGCCGCGTCGGCGAAAATGCCCCGGATCACTCGACCGCGCCGAGCTTCTGGCGCACCTGGTCAGCCGAGAGGCCGCGGATGCCGACGCGTTTGTGTCGCGAGGTGCGCCCGTGGGCCAAACGGAGCTGGTTCCGGGGGCAGCCCAGGGTCCGGGCCAGGAAGCGGAGCACCTCCTCGTTCGCCGCGTCGTCGACGGGCGGGGCAGCGATCCGGACCTTGAGTTCGGGACCGATCACTCCGGCCAGTTCGTTGCGCGAACTCCGGGGCTGAACCCGGATGGCGAGAAGAACCTCGTCGCCCTGGAGACGCAGGAAGTCGCCGCTCATAACGGGAGCCGGCCGAACAGGTGGCTGATGCCAGCCTGGGCGTAGGCGAAGGCCAGCCAGGCCAATCCCAGCCCGACCGCTGGGAGAAGGTCGATGCGACCAAAGCGCAACGGGATCAGGTGCAGGGGCCTGAGAAGGTTGCGCGCGGTGGCCTGAACATAGGTCCAGAGGCTCCAACTGCCCAGATAGAGATACGTGTTGAGCAGGCCCAGGAAGAGCAAGCCGATCACCAAGTACTTCCAGGCCAGGATCGTGCCCAGACCGACCAGGAGGCTCTGCTGCGCCAAATGCGCCGCAGAGTCGGGGGCCGCTGTCATCCCCTGGCGCACGAGCTCCGCATGGGCAAACCACCAGAGGGCGCCCACTAGAAGGATCGGCGCCGCCAGCTTCACGGCGACCGGCCACGGCTCGATCCAGCCAAGGTACTGCCGCACCAGGCGTTGCCACGAATCGGTGTCGGGCACCCGCCGATTCACCATCGAGAGCAGCAGGAGCCAAAGGTGGAACACGGCCAGAACGACGCCGAAGCTCAACACGGAGTACAGGGCCATGCGCCCGAGCGAAACGCTGTTGAACGGAAGGGTGATGGTTCCGAGGTCGAGGGACGGCACCCAATCGAGTTTGGAGCCAACGCGCCAGTAGAACACACACCGAATCCCCAGAAGCGCCACCAGGGCCGCCAGGTACAGCCATCGCCGCGCCGGGCGCGGCTTGGCTTGCTTCAGGACCGCGGAAATCGACCCCGCCACCGCCAGCGGCGCGCCCAATCGCACCGCCCGCCACTCGAGCCACAAGAGCAGCCCCGCCAGATTCAGCAGAAAATCGACGCGGTTCATCCTCGTGCCCGGCAAGCCTCCTTCTCCCGCACGCACGCCCACACCTCCCGGGCGGCGAAACCGAATCGTGCCCGCAACCGCCTGGTTTGGTCTTCGCGAATGCTCATCGGCAGCGCATCGAGTGTGTCCGGACCCAACCCGGGGTTCAATCATCAATTCGCCGGCCTGCTCTCGACTCCCGGATGCGCCGCCGCTAGACTGCGCGCCCATGAAACACCGGCACCTTGTTCTCCAGGCCACTGCGATCGCTTTGCTCCTCTCCTCGACCGGCTGCATCTCCCTCAACGGCGCCGATGCGACCGACGCCCCCGTCCCGTTCGGACCGGTCCCGACGGAGCGTCAACTGCGTTGGCACGGGATGGAGTTTTACGGGTTTCTTCATTTCACGGTGAACACGTTCACCGACAAGGAATGGGGGTACGGCGACGAAAGCCCGCAGGTGTTTAACCCGGCGGCTTTTGACGCGGACCAGATTGCGAGGACCGCCAGAGAGGCGGGGATGACGGGGATGATCCTGACGGCCAAGCACCACGATGGATTCTGCCTTTGGCCGAGCCGGTTCACCGAGCATTCGGTCAAGAACTCACCGTGGAAGGGGGGACGCGGAGACGTGGTGCGGGAGATCAGCGAGGCCTGCCGCCGCCAGAACCTGAGATTCGGCGTCTATCTCTCGCCTTGGGACCGCAACCACGCCGACTACGCCCGTCCCGAATACATCCGCTACTATCGCAACCAACTGCGCGAGTTGCTCACCCAATACGGCGAACTGTTCACCGTTTGGTTCGATGGCGCCAACGGGGGCGACGGCTACTACGGAGGCGCGCGGGAGAGGCGCCAGATCGACAATCGCACCTACTACGACTGGCCGAATACCTGGGCGATCGTGCGCGAACTCCAGCCCTTCGCCTGCATGTTCAGCGACGCCGGACCCGACTTCCGCTGGATCGGCAACGAACGGGGCATCGCGGGCGATCCGTGCTGGGCAACACTCGATATGACCAAGCCCAACCGCCACCCCGGCGGCTCCAGCGAAGGACTGAACAGCGGGGAACGGCCCGGGACGGCTTGGCTCCCAGGCGAATGCGACGTCTCCATACGCCCCGGCTGGTTCTATCATCCCGCCGAAGATTCGAAGGTCAAACCCCCCGCCGAACTCCTCGACATTTATTACAAATCCGTCGGGCGCGGCGCTTGCTTGAATCTGAACCTGCCGCCCGACAGGCGCGGCCGAATCCACGAAAACGATGTCGCGTCTCTGCGCGAATTCCGCCGGATTCTCGACGCCACGTTCGCGACGGACCTGGCGCGGGGCGCGAAGCTCACGGCCAGCGGCACGCGCGGCGGGAATCGGTCGTTTGCCGCCGAGAACGTCTCCGACGGCGACCGGGACACGTACTGGACGACCGACGATGCGGCTACGACGCCCGAGCTGGTCCTCGATCTGGGGCGGCCTGCCCGGCTGAACGTGGTGAGCCTGCGCGAGTTCCTGCCCCTGGGCCAGAGGGTCGAGGCCTTCGCGCTCGACGCGTGGCGCGACGGCGCATGGCACGAGTTCGCCCGGGGAACCAGCATCGGGAACCGCCGCCTGATCCGGACCGCGCCGCTCACGACCGACAAGGTCCGGCTGCGCATCACCCAGGCGTCCGCCTGCCCGGCGATCGCCGAGGCCGGGTTGTTCCTCGAACCTTAGCCTGCATGTTGACCTCTCTTGAAAACTCCGGCTCGGCGGTGGTAAAAAGTGGTGAGAAATGCAGGTTATACGGAGCGACATAAACGATGCAGCGCCGGGTCAGGGGACCCGGCCTGCTACAAGCCTGTAGGCCGCGTGCCCTCACGCGGCGGACCTTCTGACTGGGTATAGTGAGGCGCGCCTCAGACCAATTCCGATGTGATTCATCGAGAGATTGCCTGGCCGGTCTCCGGCCTGCTACACTCCGCGGCATGAAATTGCTCCGTCTCGTTTGCCTCTCCGCCCTGGGCCTGCTTGGAACCGCAACGGCCGCCGATCTGCGCATCGGGCTGGTCGGGCTGGACACCTCGCACGTGATTGCGTTCACCAGCCTGATCAACGACACGGCGGACAAGAGCCACGTGCCGGGCGGCAAGGTGGTGGCGGCGTTCAAGGGCGGGAGCCCCGATCTTGAATCGAGCTGGTCGCGGGTCGAAGGCTACACCAAGCAGCTTCAGGACAAGTACGGGGTGAAGATCGTCGACTCGATCGAGGCCCTCTGCGCGGAGGTGGATGTCGTCATGCTCGAAAGCGTGGATGGGCGTCCGCACCTCGACCAGGTCAAGCCGGTCTTGCGCGCCAGGAAACCGGTGTTCATCGACAAGCCCGTTGCGGGCTCGCTGCGCGATGCCATCGAAATCTATCGCCTCGCCAGGCAACACCAGGTCCCATGCTTCAGCTCCTCGTCCCTTCGCTACTATCCGGGCCTGGTGGAGCTGAAGAAGACCGATGTCGGCGTGGTCAAGGGCGCCGTCTCGACCGGTCCCTGCCATCTCGAACCGCATCATCCCGATCTGTTC